>NZ_JBVVQE010000006.1:0-148190 GCF_055811435.1 Mesorhizobium sp. WSM4837 | reverse complement strand
CAACGCCACAAGATCGAGAACACCTTCGCCCGCCTCAAGGACTGGCGACGAATCCATACCCGATACGACCGCTGCGCTCACACCTTCCTGTCCGCTATCGCTTTCGCCGCCACATTCATCTTCTGGATCAATGAGTCCTGACCCTAGCTGACCTCGGGTTGGCGACAGAGGTGCTGTCCGGCGATCGAGTGGAGGAGGCTTGCAGGGTGGCGGCTGCGTTGGGAATCTCGGAAATCCGCCACGGTGCGCTTCCCGAGGACAAGGTCGAGCGTCTGGAGGAGCTGGCGCGGTCCGGCCGCCGCATCCTTATGGTTGGAGACGGGCTGAACGATGCCCCCGCGCTCGCCACCGCGCATGTCTCAATGGCGCCCTCGTCGGCGGCAGACATCGGGCGGAATGCTGCCGACCTTGTCTTCCTGGGCACGAGCCTGGAGGCCGTACCCCATGCCATAAGAGTCGCCCGGAACGCATCCCGGCTGGTGCGGCAGAACCTCGCCCTTGCCATCGCCTACAACGTTCTGGTCGTGCCCCTCGCTGTGATGGGCCATGTTACGCCGCTTATGGCCGCTGTCGCCATGTCGACGTCATCGATTCTCGTGGTCGGCAACGCATTGCGCCTTCCGGGAAAGCCTCCGCCCGCAGGATCTCCGGCTCTTCGCAGGCTCGACTTGGCGGAGGCGGCATGAACTATCTCGTCTGGCTTGTTCCAATTGCCTTGGGCATGGGCGTCGCGGGTCTCGCGGCGTTCCTGTGGTCGATGCGCAGCGGCCAATATGAAGATCTCGACGGAGCCGCCGAAAGGGTGCTGGTTTCAGACGCCGCGGACGTTCCCCTTCGTCAGTATGGATGGAAAAGCGAGGCGGCCGCTCATGAGGCTCGCCCCAAGGGCGGGAAGGCGCCGACCGCCGACGGCGTTTTCTCAAGGAGCAGAACGGACGGAAGGGTTTGACAATGTCTCAAGCTGGTGACAGGCCGTACGACTGGGTGGCGGCGTTGGCTTTCTACTCGGGAGCCGCCGTGCTTGTCCCAAGCCTCGCCGCCTTGGTCGTTAGCCTTCTGGCGGTCGCCTTGGCATTGCTATAGCAACGAGATGGCTGTCCTGCGTAGGGCGGCGGCTCCGAGACTGCTGGCCTCTTCAGTTGCTTTCGGATGCGGACGGAGTATCCTTAAGTTTGGGCGCGTTGCTGCGCCTAGTGCTCGGGCGTCCTCGCACGAGCGAAATTGGGGAGTGGCAGGCATGTCCGAGGCAATGCATTCGGCGGCGCCGCATCATCTTCCGCCTTTCATAACGGCCCCCGGCGAGACCGATGTGTTGTTCACGGGGTCGGTCATCTTCCTTGTGCTGGCCGTGATGGGGATTGGAAGTTTGTACTTCTGGCTCCATTCCTTGCCGGAGCGCATGTCCCACGGCGGCAGTCAGATCCAGTTCCAGCTTGTGGCGGTGCTGTCGCTGCTGGCGTTGTTCACCCACATCCATGCGTTCTGGATTGCCGCGCTGTTTCTGGCGCTCGTCCCCGTGCCCGACTTCTGGACGCCCCTGGCCAGCATGGCCGACTCGCTCGCCAGGATGGCGACGGGGCGGTTTCGATCCCCCGCCGCGGAGGCGCCGTCTGAGCCGGCTCCCGAGGTGGTTGCCAACTATACGCCGGTCAAAGTGGAGGCCGTACCTCCTCCGACCCCCTTGGAGAAAGCCCGAAGCGACCCCCGCGACGAAATCGCCAAGACGCATGCGCCGGAGCCGTCCGACCGCCATCAGCGCCAGCCGGTGTCAGTGGGAGGTCATGAACGATGATCGAAGTTCTGCTTTGTTCGGTCGTGACCGTCCTGCCCGATTTTCTCGTCCGCCGCTTCGTACAGGGAAAGAGGATTGGTCACGAGATCACGCTCTATTCTGTATGGTATGAGCTGCGATACGGAATAACGGCGTGCATAGCTCTGACAGTGATTCTGCTGACGCTCATTCTCTACTATCATCCGTCGACGTCGAGTGCGATTTCGTTCTTTCGCACCATTCCCATCCTCCCCGAAGGCTCCGGCCGCGTCGAGGAAGTCTATGTGGGCATAAGGGACAAGGTCGAGGCTGGCCAGCGCATCTTCAGGCTTGACAGCTCGGAGCAGGAAGCGGCGCTCGAGACCGCGCGACGGCGGATATCGGAGATAGACGCGGCGCTCGAATTGGCAAAAACCGAGCTGGTAGGGGCCGACGCCCGCATTCAGGAAGCGCAAAGCTCGTACAAGCAGGCCTTGGACGAACTCGAAACCAAGACCGAACTTCAACGGCGAAACGCCAGCACGGTCGCGCAGCGCGAGATCGAAAAGCTCGCCAACATCGTGGAAGGGCGGCAGGCCGCCATTTCCGCGGTCATGGCAAGCAAGCAGTCCGTCGAATCACAGATTTCGTCCGTGCTGCCGGCGCAGAAGAAAAGCGCCGAGGCGGCGCTTGCCCAGGCCCAGGTCGAACTGGACAAGACCGTCGTCTACGCCGGGGTCGCCGGCACTTTGGAGCAATTCACCCTGCGCAAGGGAGACATCGTAAATCCCATTATGCGGCCCGCCGGCGTTCTCATACCGGCGGAAGCCGGAAGGAAGGCTCTTATAGGGGGCTTCAGCCAGCTCGAAGCCCAGGTCATGAAGGTCGGCATGGTTGCCGAAGCGACTTGTATTTCGATGCCTCTGACGATCATTCCGATGGTGGTCACCGAGGTTCAGGATCTCATCGCGACCGGTCAGGTTCGGGCGTCGGATCAGTTGATCGACGCCCAACAGGTGGTCCGGCCCGGAACGATCACCGTCTTTCTGGAGCCGCTGTTCGCGGGAGGGTTCGATGGCGTGCCTCCAGGCAGCAGTTGCATCGCCAACGCCTACACCAACAATCACGACCGACTTGCCGAGGAAGATTTGGGCACAGCGCACTGGCTGTTCCTGCACGTCATAGATACGGTCGGGCTGGTGCATGCGATCATATTGAGATTCCAGGCGCTCCTTCTTCCGGTGCAAACACTCGTCTTTTCGGGCGGGCATTGAGGAACCGACGCGCCGTCGAACATGCGGCCAAAGGAAATTTGCACCAAAGTGCGATCTTAAGCTCGCTATGGCCGTTCGTGCTTAAATGGAACGGGATTTGAACCGACATAACGCGGAGCAACAACGACGTCTCAAGGGATCAATGCGGCAAGTCATACGCTTGGCCTGCCGACCTTAGTTGCTCAAGTGTTTTTCCGGCGCAACTTCCGGACCAATCTCCGCCAACTGGCTCGGCCTTGCCTCGCATGGTGATTGTGCCGGCCTGATTGTCTGGGGTTATATAAACGGCAACCCCGTCTGGACCAATTTTGGACAAGTAGTAACCACGAACGATGCCGCTTAATTCACAACGCACCAAGAAAGGAAAGTCCTCGAACGATCCCTCTTGGGCATGTGCTTCAGGGCTATACATGCAGGCAAGCGACGATTGCGCAATGACAGCGAAAACTGTTCCTGTAAATAGCCAACGAGCCTTCATGCGAATATCCTTCCTAGGCCAAATATACACCATTGATTGCCGTTCCTTGACCACCCGGTTCCGAATAAGCTCGATGACGCTTCGCCACTCGTCACCGACACGATCAATGCGAAAGCATTATCGGCAGCCGGACGTCCAACAGGATGCCTTTCGTAGCCCCACCGAGCACGAAATCCCTCAGTCTGGTGTGACCGAACGCTCCCATGATCATCAGGTCGGCGCCGATTTCGATCGCTCGCTCCTGAAGCGACACCTCGACCGGGCAATCCTCGGATACGAATGGCATGGCCTCGGCTGACAGCCCGCGTAGGTTCAGCCCTTGAGTCAAGCGTTGGGCGGCGTCCGTCTCCTGCAGGGACTTCTCGCCCGTCACGGTGAGCACCGTAATCTTGGAAGCGCGGCGCAACACCTGATGTGCATCCGCCACAGCGCGAGCCGCAACACGGCTGCCGTCCCAGGCAATAGCAACGCTGTGCAGCTTCGTGACAGGCTCGACCTCTGGCAGAAGGATCGTCGGCCTTCCCGACCCGAAGATAATGGCCTGCGCGGTCGTCCTGCTCGTGGGGTTGTTCTCCTCCCAGGCGCAGAGAACGAGATCATAGTAACGCGCGTGAATTGCAGCGGTGTCATTCAGCAAGGGAGCGTTCGACGTGACCGCGTCTGTGGTTGAGTCCACGCCTGCCCGTTTCGCTTCCAGCACAACCTTTGCTAGAAACGCTTCGCCGCGATCCCGGCACAGCGCTTCGGCCTCCCGCGTCATTTTGGGGACGTCGACCAGCCTCCGCGACAGCGCATTCGAGATGTTTCGGATCTCTACGTTGATGGCCAACGCATGCAGTTGCGCGCCGAGGGCCGCCGCCATCGCGACCGCCCTGGGCACTACCATTTCAGGGTTGGGTTCGGGATAGGTGATAACAGGAAGCAGGGCTATCGTTTTCACTAGGGGCCTCCCTCTGAATGCAGGTACGCGACAGCCGTCTAGTCCCAAAGCACGCATCCGGAATGTGCATGGGTCCGCTCACTCGCCCGGATCGTTGACCACGGCCCAACCGTCATCGGGATTGAACGCCGTGATCTTTTCGGCGAGCGCCGCCGTATCGGGCCCGAGATCCTTTTCGTAGACTGTGCCGTACTGGTTTACGACGAAGGTCATGATGCCTGTGCGGTCGTATTCGGCAGGCATCGCGATCAGCCCAAAGCCGGCGATCATGTTGCCGTTGATGACGTAGTCGTACTGGCCGCCGGCGACGTTAGCGCCTTGACCGTTCAATATGCGGTAGCGGTATCCGAAATAGCCGTCCTCGGCGGCCGTCGCCAACTCGGCCTGGCTGATCAGCGAACCGAACGGGCTTTCCGGCACGCCGTCGCCGGGTTCCCAATAGAGCCCGTCATATGTCCCGGGCGTACTGATCAGCTTCTGAGCATATTCGCCGACGCCATCCTCATCCCAGTCGGTTTCCTTGTAATCCTCCTGGGCGTCGACATAGGCGCGCAGGTTGGCGACGGTGGTCAGCTCGTTCTCGCCGATCCTGCGGTTGATGACTTCTTCCAGCCCGGCGATGGTATCGAACGCCCATTTGCCCTCTGTCTGCACGACAGGGAATGGAAACGGCCATACCTGGTTACCAAGAAGAAGCGAGCGGCGGTCGGGTGCCAGTTCCTTGACGGCGATGCCCTTCGCCGCCTCTTCGCGGATTTCCGGAAAGCTCGCCTCCACTTCCTTCGACTTCAGCACTTCGCTGGGCGACAGTCCGAGAAGCGAGGCGACGGCCTCCTTGTCATCTTCCTCCAGCGCTTTGCGGAACGCCTCGACGAGTTCGTCGACTGTTGCGAACGGCGTGGGCGTCTCGCCGATGAAGGCATCGAAATCCTGCGTGGTGCTGGTCTGTGCTTCCTGGGCGCCGCCGGCCGAAAGTGCGGGAACGCCGAGCGAAAGTGCGAGAGTTGCGGTAATGAGGTATCGGATCATGATCATGTTCCTGAAATAAGCCGGATGTCGCACACGATACGGCAGTTGCTACCGGCGTCCTCCGCCTCGTCCGCCTCCGCCTCGTCCGCCTCCGCCCCCTCCTCTTCCACCTCTGCTCTGCACCTGGCGATGGCCGCCACCCCGGCTATAGGCACCGCGGTTCGAATGGTTGGTCGCAACCCTGCCAGGTCGCGGATTCCCCATCGCCGACGGCTTGCGCGGACGATTGTCGGCGCGCGCAGCCGGCTTTTTCCTGGAGGACTTCTTCTGAGCGACTTTCTTGGCCGCAGGTTTGTTGGCCGCCGGTTTCGCCTTCCTGTGCTGGTCCGAGACGCGTTTTGCATCGGGCCGCTTGGTCCCCGACTTCGGCAGCTTGGCCTCCGGCCGGTCCTTCAAACCTTCGGCGACATTCTTGCGGACATCCTTCCCCTTGAGGTCATGCGCCCGCGCCTGCTTGCCCTTGCCCGACTCCCGGCGGTCCTTGGCCTTGCTGGCAATGTTGTTGAAGTCCTTGCTCTTCAGGTTCTGCTTGAGCTTGTCGCGGTCGATGTTCGCGTTCTTGAGATTGATCTTGTCGCGGTCGATGTTCTTGAGGTCGAGGTCCTTCAGCCTGTCGATGTCGATATTGTCGATGTCGATATTGTCGAAATCGATATCGATGTTGTCGCCGATATCGACGTCGAGATCCACGTCGCCGCCCCAGGTTCCCCAGTCGTCCCAGTCGACCACTGCGGCCCACATCGCACCGGTAGCAAGCGCGGCCCAGTAGGGCGCTGTCGGATAGTAATAGGAGGGGTACGGGTCGTAGGCGATCGGGTCGCCCGCTATGACATAGTCGGGCTCATACAGCATTTCGGGGGGATAGGTCGGGATATAGACGGTCTGCGGATCGGCAGACCTGATCACGACATTGTCGCCTTCGTTGACAACCTGCACCTGCTCCGTCGTCTTCAGGTAGTCCTTGGCGACCGCCTCGTCGCGCAACTGCTGGATGGCGACGAGCAAATCCTTCTGCTGGTTGGCGGCCGCATTGCCCAACTGTTCGGTCCACTCCAGATCGTCGTTCATCATCTTCACGATCTTGGGATAATTGAGCAGCGAGATCACGCTGCCATCCCATTTGTCGCTCGGCTCGAGGTCGGGAGACTTCGCCTTTTCGTCGAGAAAGCGGGCCGCCTGCACGATCTGTAGCGGATAGAGCGAAGCCGCGATGGTGAGCGCGACGACATCGTCGGGATAAAGCGCGATCGGCGCGGTCAGGACCTTCAGTTCGTCGAGCGTGAGAGGAGCAGGCTCCTCAGTGACGGCGGCCGGTTCGCTGTCGGCCGCCGGCCGCGGAGTCGGAGTGGGGGTCTGGCCGTAGGCAGGCGCACCGAACGGCGCGGAAAGAAGCAGAAGGGCCGCAAGGCCGACTGAAACGAGGCCGAACCTGGACCAATGGGTCATCTGGCTGCTCCTACAGTTGCGATCGCCAAGCTATTTCTTTTGCGCGGCGTCGAAAGGGTCGACGTAGCTCCGCCCAACCGCGCGGACGGCGCGACCTATGTCGTCATGGATATCGTTCTGGAGATTGACGATGGAGACACGCACGCTCCAGTTGGGAGCATCGAAACCCCCGCCATTGAGCAGCACGATCGAGTGGTCCTTCGCCAGGCGATAGACCAGGTCCAGTGGGTGAACGTTCTTCTCCAGCCACGTAACCATTTCCTCGCCTTGGTATTTGCGCAGCCAGAATTCGAAATCGAGGGGTTCCGATAGTAAGCCGCAAAATTCGCGTTGGGCTGAACATCCAGAGGCGGTCCTTGCGCGTCCGATCTGCATCTGTCCAGCATTCCGCCCGCGCCACCGCTGTTGGAGACGCGAATATGGCTTGCACTGGAAACCGTTTGCGCGGCATCGGTATGGTTTAACCGGTCACACGGGGTGAGCCGTCCCTTCAAGCTCGGAACAGAGCCAAACTCACTGGAAAATTGATGCGCCACAGGAACATCCCTTCAATGGCCCTCAACTCTCTATTGTCAAACTACTTTCTCGCGCAGTTCTTAGACAAACCATAATTAAAATAAGCTTTGAATTATCGTCCCTCAGCGCTCGCTCACGTCTGCTGTTAAAATGTAACCATAGCAGTAGTCTACGTCAAAAAATCGAGACTTCAATAGCATAGCGATGTTCCATGATAACACCTTGAAATAAGGCACGCAAGGGTGTATTGTACGACTTCAAATTAACTGACATTGCAATCAGCGGTTTCATAGATAATTATCATACAATTTACCTTAGCGGCGGAAGCAATCGGAGAACTTCTGGCCGCGTCTTTTAGTATTGAACCTGCAACAGGAGGGTATCATGGTTGAATGGGTTCGTGAGCACAGCTTCGCAGCTGTCCTGAAATCGCGACCTTCATGTCTCTAGCCATTTGCTATTATTTCTGCCCCTTTATGGATGAAGATCTCGGCTTAGGAGCGGTGACAGCGACCCCATTGCAGCCGTCATCGTTAGGCAGCTTGGGATCACGATTTCTCCGTCGCTGAGGGCGCTGCTGGCAGGACTGGTCGTCGGGCATCTGCGTATGCGCTTCCCTCTCTTCGGTGGGACCGGGACTGTACCTCGGGCACGACCTGCCCCGTATGAACCCCATACTGCTCCTGGGAGGACTGGCTGGGGCGCAGACCATGGCCGCCGGCATGGCGGCGGTGCAGGACCGCTCGGGCAGTCCGGTTGCCGTCCTTGGCTATACGCCGGCGGTTCCGATCGGCCACATCCTGCTCACAACCTGGGGGACGGTGATCGTGGGCGTGATGGCGAACTGAAATCCGACCTGAGAAAGGGACTTCGGTGGCAGTAGGATTACCCGGCAAGCCCCGATCGCGGCAGTTGAGACGCGGCTTCTTTTATGCGCTCGTGCAGCAGCTTCGCGTGGTCTGGCCGATCTTCTCCGGCATCCTTCTCGCCATGGCGGGATGCGGGCTGATCATCGGGCGTATCGAAAATTGGCGCGTCGACGAAGCTCTGTACTTCACCTTCGTAACGGGTCTTACGATCGGCTACGGCGATTTCTCGCCGCAGCACCTTCTGACGCGGTTACTGGCGATAGCAATCGGTTTTGCCGGCATAGTGATGACAGGCCTCGTTGCGGCGGTCGCCGTGCAGGCGCTGAGGGCGGCTGAGCGCAATCTCCTGAATGAGGCTGGAAATGGGCCCCTTGATCAAAGAGATCCGTAGCAACGTCGTTCTCTGGCTTTTGGCGTTTGTTCCGGTGGTATTCGTCGTCCAGCAATTGGAGCCGGAAGCGCACACGCTGCTCTTTGTGCTCTCTGTGCTGGCGATTGTACCGCTGGCCACCTTGCTGAGCGCGGCTACCGAGTCGGTCGCGTCCAAGACGGGCGATACGGTCGGCGGGCTGCTGAATGCCACGTTGGGAAACCTGACGGAACTGGTCATTGCCCTGGCTGCGCTGCAAGCCGGCCAGTACACGTTGGTGAAGGCTTCTATCGCCGGAGCAATCGTCGCCAATACTCTGTTCATGTTGGGCGCCTCGTTCCTGCTAGGCGGTATCAAGTATCATGTGCAGGAGTACAACAGGGTCAGCGCCAGGCTGCAAACCAGCCTGCTGTTCCTCGCTACGATCGCGATGGTGACCCCGTCCATGGTGGCGCAAGTCGATTCCGTTGCCACGTCCGCGTTCACCCAGCAGTTGAGCGTTGGATTGTCGGTGCTGCTCATCAGCGGCTACGCGATGGGCCTGATCTTCTCACTGAAGACCCATCGAGAACTTTTCAGCGGAACAGCCCATGCGGAAGAAGGCGAAGCGTGGCCGATGGGCCTGGCTCTCGGAACGTTGGCAGCGGTGACAGTGCTTGTTGCTCTGGTAAGCGAAGTGTTCGTCGAGTCGGTGCAGGAGGCTGCGGTGGCGTTCGGCATGACGCCGGCCTTCGTGGGTTTCATCGTCGTTGCGTTGGTAGGCGGTGCTGCCGAGATGGCGGCGGCGTTTGCCGGCGCGCGAAGGGACCGGCTGGACCTGAGCGTGGGCATCGCGCTTGGGGCCGCATCACAGATCGCGCTTTTCGTCGCCCCGATGATGGTGCTCCTCAGCTATGTTATCGGCCCCGCTCCGATGGACCTGCTGTTCTGGCCGGGCGCGGTCGTCATGGTGCTTATCGCGACGATCACGGCATTTCTGATGACCAATAGCGGACGTTCCGCATGGTTCGTCGGAGTGCTGCTGCTGATGGTCTATCTGATCTTCGCCATGACGATCTACCTTCTGCCACCGCAAATCTAGGCAGGTAGGCGGGCCGTGGTTCCGTCAGGGCGAATACCATAGGTGAACACCAAGGATGGGCTGACCGCAGGTTTGGGCGCGCCAGGAGCGGACTTGGAGAACATGACGTGAGAAAGATAGGCGAGCGGCGTTGGGAGGGCAGATAATGGATTCGGACGGTTCGCGTCCCCTCGTCCATCCTCGTCAGGATCTCACCCGCGTGACGCTGGCGGTGCTGTTCATCGGCAGTCTTCTCATCGCCAGCATCTGGGTGATGCAGCCGTTTCTGCCGGCGATCGTATGGGCCACGACGTTGGTGCTTGCCACCTGGCCGCTCATGCTCTGGTTGCAGCGCCATACCGGCAACCGCCGCGGCCTTGCCGTCCTGATCATGACGCTGACCTTGCTGCTGCTTGTGATCGTGCCCTTCTGGCTGGCGCTCAGCACGGTCATCGCGAACATCGACAAGGTTGGCGACCTGGTCCGGACTATCCTGTCGATGCGACTGCCACCGCCACCCAGCTGGCTGGAGGGAGTGCCCCTGGTTGGAGCACGCGCTGCCGAAGCATGGCAGAAACTGAACTCGGCGGGCGCTCAGGAACTGGTCCAAAGACTGACCCCTTATGCCGGAACGCTGACCTACTGGTTCGCGTCAGCCACCGGAAATTTGGGTGGCATGTTCATACATTTCCTGCTGACGACCGCGATTGCCGCGATCATGTATTCGGGCGGTGAACGGGCCGCCGCCACCGCAATTCTCTTCGGTCGCCGGCTGGGCGGCGTTCGTGGAGAGACCGCGGTAAAGCTGGCCGGCCAGGCGATCCGAAGTGTGGCCTTAGGCGTAGTGGTTACCGCCGTTGCGCAAAGCGCTGTAGCGGGTATCGGGCTGGCCGTAGCCGGCGTGCCCTATGCAGCCGTGCTCATGGCATTGATCTTCATTTTGTGTCTGATCCAGCTCGGTCCGGTCCTGGTAATGGCTCCGGCAGTGATCTGGATGTATTATTCGGGCGACACGCTTTGGGCGACGGTGTTGCTGGCCTTTACCATCGTCGCCGCGACGATGGATCAATTTATTCGCCCTGTTCTCATCCGCAGAGGCGCCGACTTGCCTATGCTGCTTATCCTGGCCGGGGTCATCGGCGGCCTGGTAGCGTTTGGCATACTGGGCATTTTTATTGGCCCTACGGTGCTCGCGGTCGCCTACACGCTGCTCAATGCGTGGATGGCGGATGGCGATGATAGAGAACCTCCTGGGGAAACGCGATGAAGCCGGCAGGCGTTGCTGCTTTTAAGCTAGGCGGCAGCGCCGCGAGCCAAATCGGCTAGTAGGGTGGACTCAATGCGCACGCCCGGCAGTTCACCCTCCAAGCGCTATAGTCGTAACTACCAAGACGCTACCGATTGCCGCCATGGCCAGAGCCATCGGCCAGGGGCTTCTGCCCATATATTTGCCGAGCCGTGCGCCGATCAAAAACAGCATGGCGACGGCTACCGCGTTCGACCCGCGCATCGCCGTCGGCAGATCGTCGATGAACAGGAACGGCATGCTGGGTGGAAGCGTCGATAGGATGACCAGCAAGCAGATTGAAACTGCAGCTCTGACATCCCGAATGTTCACAATGCGCCGATTGTCGGATGCTGGAAGAGATCTGATGCGCGTGACGATACTTTCGGCGTCGGCCTCGGATGTGACCAGGCGGACGTCCTTCGGCAACTCGGAGAGGAAGACGCGCCGCGCCTCTGCCAGGGGCATCACGCGGATGGCCTCAAAGAAATTTAGGCGCTTCACCCGCTCCACAGCTGTCGTCAAGGCAAACATGACGCCGTCGACAATTCCCCAAGCGAGGTTGCAGCCCAGGGCAGCCATCAGCACGGTCCCCACCTTGTCGCCTTCGCCAACCGCGACGCTCATGGTGCCTGTGAAGGAAAGCGCCATCAATAGTCCGAAAATTACCTCCGACAGACGGTCGATGGGGTCGAGCACGGGTCTAACGGGATCGGGACCGTTCATGGCAGGACAACCGGCACATGACAACACTTGAGCAATCGCACCTTACAGCAAGCGATTTCCGTTTGGAGTCTAATTCCGCTTGCCGAGTTCCCGTGCTTTGGGCAGAGGCGAACGAGTGGCTCCGCTTCAGCATGGTGGCGCGGCGGTGTAGAACCTGTCCCATAGCGCATCCTTTGATTCGGATGGCAATGATGCGCCATTAAAGTCCGGGAGCCCATGCCGCGCGCGGCCAGGGCGAAGATGATAGCCCCGAGCGCGACCGCCCATCATCTCGCCGTAAAGTCGGCTGACTCGGGGATTCCGGTCGCGACATAGAAGCCGGGCAGAATCGCCAGGCCGAAGAGCAGCACGCGCTTGGCCCGGTGCTCGAAAGGATATCGAATCACATACCAGTCGACGATCCCGAACACCCATACGATCTCGCCGACTGAACTCGCTTCCATGCTCAATCTAGCTCACCGGCGCCCTTACGGCGGTATGGACGTCTTGAGGAGCCGCGGCCGCCTCGACATTCTCGATCTGCTAACGGGGGGCCGTTGCGGCGGCGGCATTTCCGGATTCAACCCCCGGCGGGCCGGTATAGCCGATCGCATTCGGCCCGCCATTCATCTGTCGAAGCTTTGTGATGAAATCACGCGGCATAAGCCAGATACCTGGCGTCTTGTAGCCCATGAAGCTTGCGATGTCGGCCACGAAGGCGTTGCAATTGTAGAGCGACGCGTGCCAGAGCGGCGACTTGGCCTGCAGCTTGCGTATATATGCCACGACCCTCCTGTATTCAGGTTCGGTAAGCGGAACTGTCCAGCTCGCCGACCGGTAGGCGATTTCCAGATCGCCGTCGGTCCATCCGGTCGAGGCCGGCACCGGCGCGAGATGGCCGAGCATATAGATATTGGGATCGTTGGATTTCGGCGCGAGCCCGGCGACTTCGGCATTGATCATCTTTCCCGATTTGTCCATGCGCCCGAAAATCACGAAGGAGTGCCCGTATGTATAGGCGTAGCGGGAGCGGAACTCGATGAAGTACCGGCCCTCTGCTGAATTCACCATGCTCGTCGGCGCCCCGGCAGCCGCTAGGGTCCGTTCATCGGACGTGAAATTCAGTTGAGGTTTATCCTGCGATTGCGATTGGCATGATGCCGCCGCGAGCGCGAGCAGGGCCACGGACAGTGAACGGCCACTTACAAGCGTCATTTCGTTCCCGAACTCCGAGGAGCGCAGATCAAAAGCGAGCCCTGCCCGCCACTGGTGACCTCACGACCGAGCCGAAGAGTCGCCCGATCCGGATTGCTGGCTGATGGGGAAAGACCAGCGGCCCTTCCCCATCCCGACCTAGGCCGGTTTACTTGTACACGGGCGCCGGTGCAGGCTCTTCGACGACGACAGGCGGCGGAGCCTTCCCCTTCCCTTTGCCGATGTCCATATTTGCGCAGCCGCTTAGGCTGGCGACGGCGAGCGCCGCGACCACTGCGATTAGAATCCTGCTCATCACATATTCCCCTCGGGCGAATCGGTTCAAGCTACAACACGCAAACTAACGGGGGACTACACCGCAGCTAGTGCAGGAAAGACACACCTAGCCAGTTTAACTGTCGGTTGATGGTTGGGAGAGGCATTCTGTCGGGTTCCGTTGCAAAATTGGGCTGTGTTGCAAAGCTTTCGGTACCAGGCGCATGGCATGGCCTCTGGTGTTTCGCCGGAGAGTTCAGATGTTCAAGGGCCGCCATTTCGACTAGTCCGTCATTCTGTTTGCGTTCGCTGGTATCTGGCCTACGGCTTGAGCCTTCGCGAATTGAAGGAAATGATGGCCGAGCGCGGCATCAGTATCGATCATTCGACGATCCACCGCTGGGTCGTTCACTTCTCGCCCTTGCTGCTGAAAGGCTTCAATCGGCGCAAGTGTGCCGTCAGCGGAAGGTGGCATATCGACGAAACCTATATCAAGGTTCGCGGCCGCTGGATGTATCTTTATCGCGCCATCGACAGCGTCGGCGACACCGTCGAGCTCTGGTTCAGCGAGCATCGTGATCTGCCGGCGGCCAAACGCTTCCTGCGCAAGGCGTTGCAGCGTCATGGCCACCCCGAGCGCATCGTCATCGACGGCAGCCAGACGAATCGCGAGGCGATCCCTTTCCTGTGACGCGGAAAGCCGGCTGCGGGATCGGTCGCGGCGGCAGCTCAAGCCGATCCGCATCCGAAAGAGCCAGTACCTCAACAACCGCATCGAGCAGGACCACCGGCGCATCAACTGTCGTGTGCGGCCTATGCTCGGTTTCAAACTTGGCAAGCGCTATCGCCACGCTGGGCGGGATCGAGATGATCCACATGATGCGAAAACGACAGGCGAGGTACGCCTTCAATCCAAATCCGCTATCGCCGAGCAATTCGAAATCATCGCCGTCGCGTGAGGCTGGGGTCGTTCTCAGAGTTTCTATTGCCAGACGACAATTTTGCAACGGAACCGTTCAGATCATTGCTGCACCCTCACCACGGGCGCCATTGCCGCGCGAGCGGCTTAGTCCAAGGGTCAATTCTTCCGGTCTGCGGAAAGGAAGGACGCGCCATTTCTTGACATTGCCAGCGCTTCTCCGAAGCTGACCTTCCCCGAGGCAAGAGCATGGGCAAGTCCTGACCTCAGAGCAGGCATCCTTTCGAGAAGCGCGATGCTCGTCGTCAGGCCACCCGTTCCACGCCGATATCTCCGTTTCAGCGGCCTCTTCCAAAGAGATTCCGCCTACTCCATCGATTTGGGATAGTTGGGAGAACAGGGCAGCCCCCGCAGCCGAAAAGGAGAAGGGGCGTGGATATCGCGAAATGGCTACGGAGCCTCGGCCTGCAGCAATACGAGCAGGCTTTTCGCGACAACGACATTGAAGCTGAAACGCTTCCCCAGCTCACGGCCGACGATCTCGTGCTCGCCGCTATCGCCGCCCTGCGCGCGAATTCGGATACAGCGGCCACCTCGACCACGCGATCCCTGGCGGCGATCTCAGGGACAGCCCCGCCGCTTCCAGAGGCTGAGCGGCGGCAGCTAACGGTCATGTTCGTTGACGTCGTCGGCTCGACGGCACTCGCAGGCAGCCTAGATCCGGAGGACATGCGCGAGATCATCGGAACCTACCATCGCTGCGTCGCCAGACTGAACCGAAAATTCCTGGAGTAGGATACAGTTAAGTACCTTCCTTGCCGAGGAGTTACACCCTAGCTAGACTAGGTTGAGAACCATAACTGACATCGGCAAGGTCGCTCGATTGTTGAGCGCTGGCAAAGCGGCGTGAAAAAGCCCTCGATTGTTGCAATCCAACGCCTCGACGTGGTCGCAGGCCTGACGGCCGCAGCCGTCGTCCTGCCAAAGGCGATGGCCTACGCGACGGTTGCGGGCCTGCCGGTGAGTGTCGGACTTTACACGGCCTTCGTGCCGATGATCGTCTACGCGTTGCTTGGCACATCGCGCGTCCTGAGTGTAAGCTCTACGACCACCCTTGCGATCCTCGCTGGGACACAGCTCGGGCTCGCAGTTCCGGACGGTGATCCGGATAAACTGATCACGGCAACTGCGACGCTCACCGCGCTGACCGGAGCCCTGCTGATCGGGGCCTCAGTGCTTCGCCTCGGGTTCGTCGCCAATTTCATTTCGTCTCCCGTCCTGACCGGCTTCAAGGCCGGTATCGGTCTTGTGATCGTACTCGATCAGGTGCCGAAGCTGCTCGGCGTGCACATTGCGAAGGAAGGCTTTCTCCGCGACATTCTGAGTGTGGCGCACCATTTACCCAACACGTCGCTGCTCACTTTGACCATCGCCATCGCGGCAATACTGGCGCTGTTGGCGATGGAGCGGCTCTGGCCCCATTCGCCGGCTCCCCTCGTAGCGGTGAGCGCGGGGATTGGGCTCTCATGGTTCGTCGGTTTGAATTCTCTGGGCGTCGCGATTGTGGGGTTCATCCCACAGTCGCTCCCGTCGATCACCCTACCGACTCTCAGCCTCGTCCAGCAACTCTTGCCGGGCGCGCTCGGCATCGCATTGATGAGCTTCACTGAATCGATCGCCGCCGGGCGAGCCTTCGCCGCCCCCGCCGATCCGCTCATCAAGGCCGACCGCGAGCTTCTTGCAACAGGGACCGCCAACTTGGCGGGTGCGTTGTTCGGCGCCATGCCGGCGGGCGGTGGTACTTCCCAGACTGCCGTGGTCCGCGCGGTCGGAGGACAAACGCAGAAGGCATCTCTCGTCACGGCCTGTGCCGCGGCGGCCACCATGCTGCTCCTCGCCCCGCTGCTCAGCCTGTTGCCTCAGGCTGTGCTGGCGGCAATCGTGATCGTCTACTCGATCGGACTGATCAAGCCGGCCGAGTTCGTGTCGATCCGCAAGGTACGGCGAATGGAGTTTCGATGGGCGCTGGCGGCCTTCCTTGGCGTACTTGCCTTCGGCACGCTGCAGGGCATCGTCGTGGCGATCGTTCTGTCGCTCGTTGGCTTGGCCAGTCAGTCGGCCAACCCAAATGTCTACGTGATCGGCCGCAAGCGGGGCACCGACGTAGTCCGTCCGTTGTCACCCGAGCACCCGGACGATGAGACATTCGAGGGCCTGCTTATCCTCCGGCCGGAGGGACGGCTCTTCTTCGCCAATGCCCAACGGGTCGCGGATCAGATCCAGGCCCTGGTCGTCGAGCACAAGCCGCGCGTCCTCGCGCTCGACATGAGCCGGGTCTTCGACATCGAGTATTCCGCCCTCCAGATGATAATGGAGGGTGAACGCCGCATAACCGAGCAAGGAATGACGTGTTGGATAGTGGCGCTGAACCCCAGCGTACTCGAATACATCCGGGCCTCTGGCTTCGCCGATCGACTAGGACCCGAGCGTCTATTCTCCAGCGTACGGGGAGCCATCCAGCACTATACGACGAGTTTCAATCAAAACTAGGCACCCATTGGCGCTCGGTCGTGAGCCACCTCTCGGTGGGCGTGAATATGACTGGGGATCCTGCCGTGAAGAGCGGTCGGATGGAACTTCGCTGATCATCCCATGTACTCTGTCAGGCGCGAGACAGGCAGCATTGGCTTGGCTCGAAGGAAGGCACGTACGAAGACCGGGCATTCAGCCGGCCACAGCCGGTGTCCTAGCTGAGATAGTAGGTCAAAGAATGAGATAGTAGGTCAAAGAATAAGACTACATTCCTCAAAGATCAGTGTTGCAAGTCATATGCTTGACCCGTCGATCGTAGTTGCTCAAGTGTTTTTCCTGCGCAACTTCCCGACCCGTCTCCGCCCACCGGATCGGCCTTGCCGCTTACAGTTATGGTGCCGGCCTGCCTGTCTGGCGAAATATAGACGGCAACCCCGTCTTGGCCAATTGTGGACAAATAGAAAGCACGATGCAGGCCGCTAACCTCGCAATGTACTAAGAAAGGAAAGTCATCAAATGATCCCTCGCTGGCATGCGCGATGGCCGCTAACTGCGACAACGCAGTGGCGGCGAAAGTTGCTCTTATGACCATACCACGCGCCTTCACGCGAGGATTCCGCCAAGACGCGACATATGCCATTTGATTGGACCCCACTTTGCTCGCCGTTATTTTTGATGCCGGTTGTGACGGTGGTGTGGACAACCACGCTATTCCCACATCTGCTCTATGAGTGGCTCTTCGAAAACCAAGTTTCGCGCATAAAGTGTCATCTGGCAAGTTTAGGCTCAGCGCAGAAGTCCGTCACCCAACTAAGGACTCAGACCGGCACTTCACCCTTACACAGCCAGACGGGCGGATGCGGACCCGAGCGCCACCAACTTCTTACTGAGGGGCGGCGCGCCGACGTTCTTTGGATTCTGTGTTGCGTGCGTGTATCTTGTGGTCCTGCCCAGGGTCAACGACAGGAGGGTCATACGACTGACGGCAAGACCATGCGGGCGCTTCGATTTGTCGGGTATCAGAAGCCCTTTGAGTTTTGCGACGTACCAATTCGGAGGCTGGGCCAGGCTCTGTACGCGGGTGGAGATTACCGGGAAGAATGCGGCGTTCATAAGATGGCACGGGACGCGGCCAGTGGATTAGTCACTGAACTGGTTCAAGGTTCCGCAACCCGTCGCTGACTAGCTGCAGCGTGGCGATCAGGCGCTTGTATTCCTCGATGATATCAGTCGAGAAATGCGCGAGTTGGACTGCATCGCCCCAATGGTGTGACGCTTCCCACGCAATCATGTCGCGGCAAAGCTCAATCTGTTGCTCGCGGATTGCTATTCGGTCGGCATTGGTTGGACGCAAGCGCCATGCTCCCGATCAAGAGCCGCCGGCTACGCGCTCGGCTATTGCGAACGCCTGCAGGTTCTTGACCTTGCCGTGGTCCTGATCGGCGGTTGCAATAATCGAGAAGAACGCCGCGCAGGCGATATCCTTCTTTGACGCGTTCGGATGCGCTTTCATTGCCGCCTTGGTCAATTGCTTGGGCGTCATGTCTGGCGTCACGACCCGCATCAGGGTGTCGGCAATAGCCTGCATCTCGCCCGCTTCCACAGCAAAACTCCACTTGGCGACGCCAAGCATATTAGCAGGATTGCGGGGAAACCCCATCAACCAAAGTTTGGTCTGTCAAGTATACAATCGCCGCGTCTTCCGGAGGCCACAGCCGGGCCAGCGATCTCCATGCAGCGGGGCCGGTCACTTCCAGAAGGGGCGGGTCTCGTCGAGGCTTCCCCACAAGGTTTTTGCGCCAGCCCAACCAAATTCGGCGCGCGCCTGACTCGCTCCGATCACCCATCCGATGGCGCGTTGCGCGGCCGCATCGCCGGCGCCGGGCGCTTCCGCTCCCGTCAACATGGCTCTGACGACCGCCGCGTCGTTCAGGTCGCCGAAGACTGCCTGAAGTTTCTTCAATTGCTTCAGGAACGGTTCAGCACGTTTCGCCGGGTACAAGGGAGAGAAGAACTCAACCGCATAGCGCAGCTTCTTTAGTTCCTTGCGCAACTCGTGGCGCTGCTCCACATCGAGAGTCTCCAGTCCACGTGCGTGCTTGCTGACTTTCTTCCAGCGCTTGCTGAGTGCCTTGCCAGCCAACTCGACGACCGGCGCTGCAAGCCGCTCGGTCTGGCCAAAATCTTGAGGAACGAGCCAGCCTCGCGCCTCCACGAAACGCGCCAGGTCGTCAGGAACGCCTGCACGCGCGCGTCGGGGAGAACCTTGCGAAGGTGATCGCGCAGTCCCCCAGCCTGCCTCGAGAGAGCAGCGGCAAGGGGCGGCAGACCCGGTTCATCCGCGTGGGCCTCGGCCTCCCGCCGTACGATATTGTTCGCCACCATATCGATATCCCTGAGACGCCCGACCTCCTGGCCAAGCCAGCGGGCTTCCATGCTGAGCCGCGTCATTTCCGGGCTCTTCAGAACGGAAGCGCAGACAGAGAACGCGCTTCGCAATCGGCGCAGGCCCATCCGCAACTGGTGCGGCCCTTCGGGATCGTCCAGCTCCCGGATCACCACGACATTCGTGGCGACCTGATCGAGGCACTCGCGAAGGACGTCGCGTGCCGCCTGCTCGGCGATCTGAGCCCGATCGAGTGCAACGTCCTCGGCATTGCGGGGCGCGAGAGGCGGGTCGATCCATCCCTGTTCCGCGAGCAGATAGCCGCGCGCCGCCTTGGAAAGGCAGGAGAACCTCAGGCCCCCCTCAGGAACCAGTAGATGTGCAATGTCGAACAGTCCGCCCAGGCTGTCCTCAATGAGTTCGATCTCGAGTTCACGCAACTCGGCCGAGCGCCCCCCGGCGTGGATTTCGCCGATGTCTATTGCCAGTTCCGCACGCGTGCCGTCCTCAAGGGACAACTCGCTGGCGGAACGCCTGATCACGGTCTCGCAGACGAACTCAAGCGGCGCGCCGTTCACGCGGCGAACGACTTCCTCTCGGACCGCTGCGTCCGGAATCGCTTCGAGAAACAGCCGCCCGCCCGGAGCCGGGTTCTCCACCTCGCCAACCTGCGACAGACCGCCATGCTGCTCTGGCTTGGTCTTGACGGTCTGTATCCAACGCCGCCCGTCGCGCCGGAGTCTGAGCGCAATTCCTGCCTTCTTCAGCGCATGATCAGGGGTGTCGAGATAGATGCTTCTGAGTGTCCTGGTTTTCGGGCGGCCAGTAACCAGCTTCAACGCCTTCGCGCGCGCGCCCAGTTGGCTCGACGTCAGTTCGTCGAGGAGAAATTTTAGCTCGATCTCGCTCATTGGCCGAGTGTTGTCAGGCCCGGTACAAGGCTATAGAGTAGCTGAAACTAATAAAATAGCTATGCCAGCTAAGGATTCAACCCGGTGGGCTTGCGCCTTCCCGTGCTTACGAGCCTTTCCGGTTATCAACCGGGCTGGGTGCGGAGCGATGTCTCTGCCGGGCTTGCAGTTGCCGCGGTTGGGCTTCCCAGTGCCATCGCCTATCCTGCGATAGCGGGCCTGCCGCCTGAGACCGGCATCTACGCGAGCATCGCGCCGCTGGTTGCCTACGCGATCTTTGGCCCCTCGCGTCAGCTCATAGTCGGTCCGGACGCGGCTACGATGACGGTGCTTGCGGCGGTTTTGGTCGCCGTTACCGCGAGCGTGCCAGTCGGGCTCGAAGTGGAGCGAACTGCGATCGCAGCAATCCTCGCGCTTGGCGTCGGTTTGTTTTGCCTGGCGGCGTGGGTGCTTCGGCTCGGCGTTCTTGCAACCTTCCTGTCGCGTCCCATCCTGACGGGGTTCTTCATCGGCATCTCGCTTTCGATCCTGATCGGCCAAATCGGTCGCTTCACCGGAGTCAAGGTCGAGGCGGAAGGCCTGCTCGCACCGGTCCTCGAACTTCTGCGCAAGGCCGGATCGATACATTGGCCGTCTCTTCTGCTGGCCTTGGGGATGTTCGGTTTGTTGCAGATCGCGCGGGCCATGCGTTTTCCGGTTCCCGGGCCAGTGCTGGTCGTGGTCCTCTCCGTAGTGCTTTCGGCCGTTTTCGACTTTGAAGGACGCGGCATCGCCGTAGTCGGCGATATTCCGACAGGGTTGCCCTCGTTGTCGTTGCCAGCGATCGCTGACCTTCCGATCCAGACATTGGCCCTCGGCGCCGCGGCGATCTTCCTCGTGAGCTACGGCGCCGGCATCATTACGGCCCGCAGCTTTGGGGCAATAGGCGGCTACCCGGTCGATCCGAACCGCGAACTCATCGGATTTAGCGCTGCGAACATAGGGGCGGGCCTTTTCGGCGCCTTCCCGGTGACGGCCTCCGACTCGCGCACGGCGGTCAACCTTACCGTTGGCGGACGCTCGCAGGTGACGAGCATCGTGGCTGCCGCGACCCTGATCGCGACACTGCTGTTTCTCGGTCCGACCCTAAGGATTATCCCGATCCCTGCGCTCGGGGCGATTCTTGCGGCTACTGCAATCAGCCTGATAGATCTCGCCGCCCTTAGGCAGATTTGGCGCATCAGCCGCATGGAGTTCGTCTTCGCCCTCATTGCGATGTGGGGTCCGATCGGTCTGGGCGTCCTTAACGGGGTTGTCATCGCGATCGGCGCGACGCTGGTCTATGTTTTGCGCAAGCTGATGTTTCCCCGCGACGCTATGCTCGGCCGTGTTCCAGGCCATGACGGTTTCTACAAACTGCATCGAACGCCCGAGGCCCGTCAGGTACCCGGCCTCGCCGTATGCCTCATTCAAGGCAGCCTGCTGTTCTTCAACACCGACTACGTCGCATCGCGGCTGCGGTCCATTGCCGAGGAATTGCCGGCAGACACACGCTGGCTGCTGATTGATGCAAGTGCAATTTCCCAGATCGACAGCTCGGCAGCGGCAATGCTGGAGGAGCTATGTGACGAATTGCGCAATCGCGGGATCAGGCTTGGCGTAGCGGAGCTTCACGCCGAAGCGCGCGATATCCTTGTTCGCGCCGGCGTGATCGAGCGCATTGGCTCCGACATGGTCTTCGACATTCTCGAAGAGGCGTATCATGCGTTCGAGGCCCAAGCGTGACAGTTCAGGGACTCTCCTGCTGTCACCCAACTGTCATTTTAATGGCTGCGTGCCAGTGGAGCGGAGGAAGACATGAGTAAGAAGAATAGAGACAGGGCGGCGGCTACGATATCCGAACCGGCGGAGGAAGCGAAATCGGGAGGAAAAAAATATGCGAAGGAACTCGCCCGGTTGCATGTTGAGCTTGCCCACCTTCAGGCCTGGGTGAAGAAGTCTGGTGCCCGCATCGCGATCATTTTCGAGGGCCGTGACGCCGCCGGGAAAGGCGGCGTGATCAAGCGCCTGACCGAGCGGGTCAGCCCACGAGTGTTCCGCGTCGTCGCCCTGCCGGCTCCGACCGATCGAGAGAAGACCCAGATCTACATGCAGCGCTACATCCAGCACCTGCCCGCCGGAGGCGAGATCGTGATATTCGACCGCTCCTGGTACAACCGTCCTGGCGTCGAACGCGTCATGGGTTTCTGTAGCGACAAGCAGGCGCGGCGCTTTCTCGAACAGGCGCCCACGTTTGAAACCGCCCTGGTCGAAAGCGGCATAACGCTGCTCAAATACTTCCTCGATGTGAGTGAGGAAGAACAGGAGCGGCGTTTTCGACAGCGGGCCGACGACCCCCTTCGACAGTGGAAACTGAGCCCGATGGATGTCGAATCGTACAACCGCTGGTGGGATTACACCCGCGCTTACGACGAGATGATCCGTGCAACAGACACAAGGCATGCGCCCTGGTGGATTGTGCCGTCAAACGACAAGAAGCGCGCGCGCATCAACTGCATTTCGCACATTCTGAGCTCCATCCCCTATGAGCGCGTCGAGTTCGAAAAACCTAACTTCAGCAAACGCCAGAAGCGGCCCGACAACTTCGTGGACGATGCAACTCCGCGCAACCTGGTGCCGGACGTGTTCTGACCGAGTGGCACTCGGAACCTATTTTGTTTCCGGGGCCCAACTGAGAAAGAAGCCGATGTCACCAGGTATTCCGCCTGGGAAGTTAATAACCATGGCTTTAAGCTTGTAACCTTGCGGCTTCGCATTCTTCTGGTAGCGCTCATAGAGCTGCTTGGCCTTGCCCTGGAGCGTTTCGGGCCATTGCGGATCAGCGCTGTTGATGGCTCGGCCGCTGTCAGTGCAAAGGGCCGACGGAAAACTATATACTAGTGCTTCGTACTTGCCGTTCTTGACAGCGTTCATCACCAGGCGGCGGACCATCGCGATTTCATTGTCGTTCACCTGGTCCTTGAGGAAACTTTCTGTGAACTTCGTGAGCTCCTGATTTTCTCGCGCCCGCAGCTTTTCCTGCTTGTCTGCCTCCGCCATCTGCTCCTCTAGGAGAGCCATTCGCAATTGCTCAGCGCTCGGCGGCGCCGCATTTATGTCTAAAGCTGTGTCTTTGATGTTGGCCATTTTCTCCTCCACTCGAAACCGTTCGAGAATAGAACACAGAGGCAGATCGACGTCTTGCCAGGTTCGTTGGGCTCAATTCATGCCCACCCAACCGCAAGACGTAAATCAGCAGGGTAGTCGACTGAGGCAGGCTGCCAGCCGCACGTTGAAGGGATCGGCCGCCGCGGCAAGAAGTCTTGTCTTCGCAGTCCAGCTACCATTCCATGATGCCATGTGGGCACATCAAGGTCAAATTCGCGATAGGCGGTAGAATGTGTCGCGACAGGCCGCGCTAGTAGCAATTACCGGAATCGGCTTCCCGGGGCGAGCATGGGCGATAGGACCTGTTTGAGTGATACCCATTGCCATAATACCGGTCGCCATAATACCGGTTGCGGTAATACCGGTCGCGGTAATACGGTTCGCCATAATAGGATCCGCCATAATAGGATCCGCCATAATAAGGTCTGCCATAATAAGGTCTGCCGTAATAGGTTCCGCCGTAATACGGATCGCCGTAGAAGCCGCTTCGGTAATACCCGCCGTAGTAGCCGTTGTTGTTGGCGATCATGCTGCCGAGCAGCGCTCCAGCGACAAATGCGCCGGCGGGGAACCAAAAGTCGTTGTGCCTATGGTATCCCGGACGATAGTGGCGGTAGCCGCGATAACCCCTGTACCAGCCATCTCGAATTTGGATGACATCGGACTGCGCGCTTTGTGCCCTGGGCACGAAGATCGGTGCGGCATCAACTGGAACAGTGCTCGTAAGTGCAAAAGTGGCGACCAGGGAGGTCGCTATGCCTGACAGGAACCTCATGATCGCGTCCTCGCTGGTGGCAATGTTTGCCGTATGCGAAACGTCGTCATTAACTGGAAGAAACGTCATCGATCCAAATTTTGTTCCCGAGACCGGCAAATTGTCTCAAGCCGCTCCGAACCTTTGACGGTCAGACAGGCCGCCGTCCCCAGAGCTACGGGCGCCGGCAACATCGATTCGCCTGCGTCCGGATGGGGATCCCCGCCGCCGAAAAACTCCCGATGCGTTTTAAGCGAGAATACCAGACCCAGTGAGTAGATGATCAGTTCGGTGAGGTTGCCCAGCGTCGCATTGAGAAGGCCGCCCACCCGTATCGCCCGTCTTGGTCGCCACCGACTCGGTGGCGTAGCTCAGCAGCGCGGCCAGCGGCACGATCGCCAGCACGGAAAGCACAAAAAGCAGCGTGTGTGCTTCGGGCTCGAGTGCTTGGGCGACGAACACCGCAGGCACAAAGGCCAACAACCAGAGAACGGGATTGTCACGGATTTCTTTGTGCAAGGGGGGCCATGGATACGATCAGCGAAATACTGTTTGTCTTAGAACGAGCGCTGGCTGGTCCATGGCTTCAACCCCGCCAGCAGGCTTCCGAGCCATCAGTGCTGGTTGCCAAAAATGTCAGCTATCAGGCAGCGAAATGGGCTGATGAAGGGCGGCTTCGGGTCAACTTATTCCGTAGCGCGAGCGAATCTGGACGACTGGAACGGGTCGAAATCGGTATTTATTTCGTCTTCGGTACCAAGCGTCAGATTTCAACACTATTGTCTATTTCGCGCCAAGCCTGGCCAGCACGGCCTTGGGGATGTTGTATTCCCGGATCACTGCGTCGTGCTTGCGCAAGCCGCACAATTCGCGCTGGATGAAATAGCCATGGACCGCCTCCGCCGCGTCCCTGAGCAGGCGAGCACGACGTTCGCCATCCTCGCCATGTTCACGCAACCTCGCCAGCGTTTCATCCACCCGCCGGCCGGCGCGGCCGAGCGCCGCCGCCTTTTCGCCGAGGATTTCATGGCCGAGCAGGTCGAGCGCGCTCTCCCGCGCTCCCGACCGTCCGAAATTCGATGGCATTCTCACCGACATGATTCACTCCGTTTTTTGCTGAAATCTGGCCCTACTCCGCCGGCCGCGTCTCCTCCAGCACGCTCTCCTCGTTGAACAGGAAGCCGCCGGACTGCCGCTTCCACAGCCGCGCATAAAGCCCGTCGATAGCGACCAGTTCGTCATGCGTGCCTTGTTCGACGATGCGGCCGCCGTCGAGCACCACCAGGCGATCGAGTGCCGCGATGGTCGACAGCCGGTGCGCGATTGCGATGACCGTCTTGTTCTCCATCAGCCTCGCCAGATTTTCCTGGATGGCCGCCTCGATGTCGGAATCAAGCGCCGACGTTGCCTCGTCGAGTATCAGGATCGGCGCGTCCTTGAGGAAGACGCGGGCGATCGCCACGCGCTGGCGCTGGCCGCCCGACAATTTCACGCCGCGCTCGCCGACAAAGGCCTCATAGCTCTGGCGATCGCGATTGTCGCGCAAGTCGAGGATGAAGTCGTGCGCCTCGGCCTTCTTCGCGGCCGCGATCACCTCGGCGTCGGTTGCTTCCGGCATGCCAAGCTTGATGTTGTCGCGCAAGGAACGGTGGAAAAGCGCGGTATCCTGGCTGACGACGCCGATGTTGGCACGCAGCGAATTCTGCGTCACCTTCGAGACGTCCTGGCCGTCGATGGTGATCTTGCCGCCCTCGAGCTCGTAGAGGCGCAGGATCAGATTGGCCAGCGTCGTCTTGCCGGCGCCGGACGGCCCGACCAGTCCGACCTTCTCGCCCGGCCGCACGACAAGGTCGATGCCGTTGAGCACGCCAAACCCCTTGCCGTAGTGGAACTCGACGTTGTTCACTTCGATCCGGCCGCCGGTCACGACAAGCTCCCTGGCGTCGGGCGCATCGGTCAGGCCGAGCGGCTGCGAGATCAGCGCCTTCGAGTTTTCCAGCACGCCGAGATTCCGCAGGATGCTGTTGAGCTGCATCATCAGCCGGCCGAGCAGCATGTTGAGCCGCAACACCAGGGACAGCGTGAAGGCGACGGCGCCGACGGTGATCGAGCCTTCGATCCAGAGATAGACGGCAAAACAGGCGATCGCGGTGATCATGATCCCCGACAGCGTCGTCAGCGCCATGCGCACGCCGGTCAGCCTGCGGGTGAACGGGCGCAGCGCATCGAGATAGATGTTGAAGCCGCTCCTGATGTATCGGTCGTCGCCATCGGCGGAGAACAGCTTCAGCGTCTGCACGTTCGAGTAGGAATCGACAAAGCGGCCGGTGATCATCGAACCGGCCTCTGCGGTTCGTTCGGCATGCTTGCGGATCGCCGGCAGATAGCGCCTGGCCAGCCAGCCGAAGGCGGTGATCCAGATCACCACCAGCGCCGCCAGCCGCAAGTCGAGGCCGGCGACCAGCACCAGCGTCGTCACCGTATAGACGACCATGAACCAGACGACCTCGATGAAGCTTTGCATCAAATCGCCGGTCGCCTGCCCGGCCTGCCAGACTTTTGTTGCGATGCGGCCGGCGAAATCGTTCTGGAAGAAGTTGTAGGACTGGCGCGAGACATGGCGGTGCGCCTGCCAGCGCACCAGATTGTAGAAGCCGGGGGTGATCGTCTGCTCGTCGACCAGCGCCGCCAGGCCTACGACGATGGTGCGGACGACCAGCACCACGGCGGCCATGAAGACAAGTTCGGGACCGGCGGCAGTCCACAGCGCGTCCCAGCTGCGCTCGCCAGGGAGCTGGTCGAGAATGTCGACCAGCCTGCCGACGAAGTAGAACAGCCCAGCCTCGACCAGCGGCGCAATGCCGCCGATGACAAGCATGGCGAAGAAGGCGACCTTCGCCTGGCCGACATAGTGCCAGAGGAAACCGCTGACGCTGACCGGTGGCCGAAGGCTCGCGGGCTCCCTGAACGGATAGACCCAGTTCTCGAACCAGCGATAGACGGCAATCATCATTCTGGTGCCATCATTCTGCGGCCCATCATTCCGCTGCTTGACCCTTCACAATGGCATCGTTGGCGGCCGCACCCTCGTCGAGCAGGAAGCCGCCCGACTGACGCTGCCAAAGCTGCGCATAGAGCCCGCCGCTGGCGACGAGTTGCTCATGCGAACCCTCCTCGATGACGCGGCCCTTGTCCATGACGACGAGCCGGTCCATCGCCGCGATGGTCGAGAGCCTGTGCGCGATGGCGATGACGGTCTTGCCTTGCATGAGCTTGTAAAGGTTCTCCTGGATCGCCGCCTCGGCCTCTGAATCGAGCGCAGACGTCGCCTCGTCGAGGATGAGGATCGGTGCGTCCTTCAGCATGACACGGGCAATCGCGATGCGTTGCCGCTGGCCGCCTGACAATTTGACGCCACGATCGCCGACATGCGCATCGAAACCGGTGCGGCCACTGGCGTCCGAAAGCCTTGCTATGAAATCAAGCGCCTCGGCGCGGCGTGCTGCCTCGACCAGCATCTCGTTGCTGGCGTCCGGTCGGCCATAAAGGATGTTCTCGCGCACTGAGCGATGCAGCAGCGAGGTATCCTGCGTGACCATGGCGATCTGGGCGCGCAGCGAATCCTGCGTCACCGCCGCGATTTCCTGGCCGTCGATCAGGATCTTGCCGCTTTCAAGGTCGTAGAAGCGCAACAGAAGGTTGACCAGCGTCGACTTGCCGGCGCCCGAGCGGCCAACGATGCCGACCTTTTCGCCCGGCTTCACCGTCAGCGACAGGCGTTCGATCATGCCTTTCTGCTTGCCGTAGTGGAAGCGGATGTCTTCGAAACGGATCTCGCCCTTGGTCACGACAATGTCCTTGGCGCCAGGCCTGTCTTCGACGACGCGCGGCAGCGAGATCGAGCTGATGCCGTCCTGCACCGTGCCGATATTCTCGAACAGGGTGGACATCTCCCACATGATCCATTGCGACATGCCCCAGAGCCGAAGCACGAGGCCGATGACCAGGGCGACGGCGCCGATCGTCACCACCTGGCCGAGCCAAAGCCACAGCGAGATCGCAGTGACCGAAAACAACAGCAGTGAGTTGAGGACGTAGAGCAGGCCGTAGAGCTGCGTCACCAACCGCATCGATCGGTAGACCGTATCGAGAAAGCCGGCCATGCCTTCCCGGGCGAAGGACGCCTCGCGCCGCGCATGCGAGAACAGCTTGACCGTCTGGATGTTGGAGTAGCTGTCGACGACGCGGCCGGTCATGGTCGAGCGCGCGTTGGCCTGCTCCTCGCCGACCTTGCCCAACCGCGGGATGAAATAGCGCAGCAGCAAGACATAGCCGGCAAGCCAGACGGCAAGCGGTGCCGCCAGCCGCCAGTCGGCCGAGCCGACAATCAACAGCATGCCGAGGAAATAGACCACGACATAATTGAGCACGTCGATAAGCTTGATGACGCATTCGCGCACGGCGAGCGCCGTCTGCATCAGCTTGGTCGCGATGCGTCCGGCGAACTCGTCCTGGTAGAAGGCCATCGACTGCTTGAGCAGATAGCGATGCACCTGCCAGCGGATACGCATCGGATAGTTGCCCATCAGCGTCTGCTGGTTGAGGAGCGCATGGAACCAGACCGTCGCCGGCAGTGCGAAAACCACGATGAAAGCCATGCCTGCGAGCGTCCAGCCCTCGGTCTGCAGGAATGTCTCGCGATTCTGCACCGACAGCCAGTCGACGATCCGGCCCATGAAGCCGAACATCCACACCTCGGCAAGGGCGATAGCCGTCACCAGCATCGCATCGATTGCGATGTAGAGCCAAGCGCCGCGCGTATAGTGCACGCAGAAGGCGATCAGCGTCTTCGGCGGCTCGACCGGCTCCTCGGCAGGGAACGGATCGAGCCTTGTTTCAAACCAGCGGAACATTGTCTTGGTACTCACATGCTCGTTTTCGCTCTCGCCGCGCGGGAGCGTGTAGCGTCCTGGGAGCGCATGGCGTCATGGGTCGCGTGGCAGCAAGGACCGGCGTCCCGGAATCACCCGGGCCGCCGATCCTGCTTCGCGCAATATAGGATGTCGCGGGCTTTTCGCCGACAGGCTCGTTTGACGATCCTGACAGCGCTGTGTCGACGACCCGGAGTTTCGCGCCGGTTTTTGCGCCAGGGCGGATCAGCCTGATGATCCGGCGCACCAGCGACGGCCGGCTGCGGTCGGGAACCGCGCGCGAGAAATCGACGTCCGGCAGCATGCCGCGATGCGGGCGCCGGCGGGTTTCGGCGTGAACCGCCGACGAGTAGGTTTCGCCGACCAAAAGCGCCCAGGTCGCCATCCTGCGCTCGTGCAGGTTTCTTGAACCGGGAATTTTGCAGGGATCGAACATCGGTCCGTCCTCCATGTGAAAATAGGGAAGAAAATCCGGCCTGTTCGCAGGTGAATGGCCAGCGAAAGGCGGGGGTTGAACAGCGGCGTGCTCAGGCGGGGCGGTCAGCCCCTTCGACAGCTTGAAAAACATCGCAGGATTCCTTCGAAGACCGAAAAAGGGTTTCGGCTAAGAATCGGTGCGATCGAGGTCTAAAAGGTCAGGAGAATCGTCGAACCGAAACCGCCGGCAGGCTGGTAAGCCCACATGAGGGGCGCTGGATGTGCATGATCATCATGAATTACCCCTCCATCGGTTCGGGTTGACAATGCCCGGCGTATAACCGACTTCGCAGAAAATGACCACCCGCCGGTCCAGCAATTTCCAAAACCGCGAACCTGTTGTGGCCGATCTGCCACTTATTAGAAGGATGCGGAAATGAACAACCGTCTCCGCATCGCGCTCTACCAACCGGATATCGCCGGCAACACCGGGACAATCCTGCGCTTCGCGGCTTGCCTCGGTCTCGGCGTCGACATCATCGAACCGGCCGGCTTCCCGCTCTCCGACCGGGCGCTGAAACGGGCCGGCATGGACTATCTCGAAATGGCGGCGCTGACCCGGCATGTCGACTGGCAAGCCTTCGAGAACTGGCGCAGGGGCGAAGCGCGGCGGCTGGTGCTGCTGTCGACCAGAGCCGCGACCGCCTATACGGATTTCGCCTTCGCCGACGCCGACATTCTTTTGTTCGGCCGCGAATCCGCAGGCGTGCCGGATCCTGTCCACGAGGCGGCGGATGCCAGACTGATCATCCCGATGCAGCCGGGCGCGCGCAGCATCAACGTCGCGCTTTCCGTCGCCATGGTAGCCGGCGAGGCGATCCGGCAGCTCGGATAGGATTTGCAGAGCCTCAGCGGGCGCAGCGATTATGGCGGCTTTCTCGCCGACGACAGCACGGTCGCTTGTCATTCTCACCCAGGCGCACATCGCCTTCTCCTGCGGTTTGCATATCAAGGGTTTCTTCGTTACAAGCTCAACTTAACTTGAGGTCAAGCGGAAAATTCGAATGGCTGCGGTGACGGAATTGACGGTCGGCCAGGTGGCCACGCGCAGCGGGGTGGCAGTGTCGGCGCTGCATTTCTACGAGGCGCGCGGCCTGATCCGCAGCCACCGCACATCCGGCAACCAGCGGCGCTACGGCCGCGACGTGCTGCGGCGGGTGGCGATCATCAAGGTGGCACAGGAGGTCGGCATCTCACTGGCCGAGATCGGCGAGGCATTGGCATCGCTGCCTGAAGGCCGCACGCCGACGCGCGGGGACTGGAATGTGCTTTCAACCGCCTGGCGCGACCAGCTCGATCGCAAGATTGCCCAGTTGAAGAAGCTGCGCGACGGGCTGACCGACTGCATCGGCTGCGGCTGCATGTCGATCGACAAGTGCCCGCTGCGCAACAAGGAAGACCGGCTGAGCGCCCAAGGCCCGGGCGCAAGGCGGTTGTTGGTCGCTCGCTAATCCGCCGCCGGCAATCGCCTGATGGTGAATTCGATGACGTCGCCCGGCCGCTCGAACCAGCTTTCGATCTCGGTCCAGTAGGCCTGCTTGGGAAAGCGCTCGAACCATTCCTTCGCCTTGAGCCGCGCGTCGGAGCGCGGCAGGACGAAGGTCTCGCGCAAAAACCCGTCGCGCGGCATGCGCTCGCGCTCGGCGCGCGAACGGTCGAGCCTCTTCTTCAGGCCATCCAGCGGCGGTCTTGCCGGAGTGCGCACGAAAGAACTCCATTCACACTTGACCCTTGCACCTAAGAGATTAGGGATCGCGGCCGGAAAAGACGAGTCATTTGTCGGGGTACGCCCGACAACAGGAGACAGCATTTGCAACGACCCGAAATACCGGCGGGGCTGCCGGCCGACATCGAACAGAAGAAGATGAAGGCGCGGCTGTGGTTCGAGACGCTGCGCGAGCGCATCTGCGCCGCCTTCGAGCAGATCGAGCAGGACCTGCAGGGGCCGCAGGCCTCATGGTCGCCCGGCCGCTTCGAAAAGACGCCGTGGCAGCGCGACGCCGGCAAGGGCGGCGGCGGCACCATGTCGATGATGCGCGGCCGCGTCTTCGAGAAGGTCGGCGTCCACACCTCGACGGTCTATGGCGAGTTCTCGCCGGAGTTCAGGAAGCAGATGCCGGGCGCCGAGGAAGACCCGCGCTTTTGGGCGAGCGGCATTTCGCTGATCGCCCATCCGTGGAACCCCAACGTGCCGGCGGTGCACATGAACACGCGCATGGTCGTCACCTCGCGCCAATGGTTCGGCGGCGGCGCCGATCTGACGCCGGTGCTCGACCGTCGCCGCAGCCAGGGGGACCCGGACACGGTCGCCTTCCACCGCGCCATGCAATTTGCCTGCGAGAAGCACGCTGGCGTCGCCGACCACGCGAAATTCAAGGCCTGGTGCGACGAGTATTTCTATCTGCCGCACCGCAACGAACCGCGCGGCACCGGCGGCATCTTCTTCGACTGGCTGCATTCGGACGAGGACAGAGGCGGCTGGAACGCCGATTTCAACTTCGTCCAGGATGTCGGGCGCACTTTTCTCGTCGTCTACGGGCATCTGGTGCGGGCCAATTTCAACGACAACTGGACCGACGGCGACCGCGAAGAACAGCTCATTCGCCGCGGCCGCTATGTCGAATTCAACTTGCTTCACGATCGCGGCACCATCTTCGGGCTGAAGACCGGCGGCAACGTTGCCGCGATCCTGTCCAGCCTGCCGCCAGAGGTGAAATGGCCGTAAAATCTCGGTGAGTTGGACGTGAGTCGCAATCGGGTCCAAATCGCAGGATTCTGGCGGCGAATGTGGCGCGCAGAATATCTTTTTCGTCTAATATCCATTTGAAAAAGCAAGACTATTTTTCGTTACGGGCCGGGAAACGCCGGCGGTTCTCGCCTCCCTGGAACCGCGACCCGACGCGACCGGACGGCCCATGATTGAGTGGGGCACCTCCGAAAAATGGTGCCTTCATTTCCAGGAGAGCATGCCATGCGCAAGCTTATTATGACGGTTGCGGCTGCCGCCGTTCTTGCCTCTGGTGGCGCTGCCTTCGCAGCGGTCAAGCACACCACGGGCACAATCAAGACTTACGATGGAACGGCCATGAGCCTCGTTCTGGATGACGGATCTACCTTTACGCTGCCCAAGGCCTTCAAGAATCCTGGCCTGAAGGCTGGCGAAAAGGTCCGCGTTTCGTGGGACATGAGCGGCAAGCACAAAATTGCCGAGGCAGTCAGGATCGTGAAGTGATGGCCTGCCCGCTGGAGCAAGACGAGGTCTTGCCTCCGGGGTAGCGTCAAGAGGGCGGAGCAGCGATGCTCCGCCTTTTTCGGTCTCTGCAGCAACCAAAACCATCCGATCGTGTTATGCTGGTTCGGCCAGCGCATGACCCGAAAACCGAACCGGTTTCCGACAGAGATCATGCGTCGATCAAAGGTGCTGGAGCTTCCGCGTCAGAGCAGATGCGGCACTCCGAGGAGGAAAGGGAGAAATCCGATGAAGGAATTCCACTGCGGCTCGCTGGTTCCGGGTTGTGACTGGCATACGCGCGCCGACGAGGAAGCCGAGATCATGCGTCGTGCCGTCGAGCATATGCGTGAGACGCATGGCGAGACGATCATTCGCGAGACGATGATCGAAGCGATCCGTTCGCGCATCGAAAAGGCTCGCGACGCGGCCTGATTTGCCTAATTTTCGAGTGCTTCTGCGGCGCGCTTGAGAAGTGCGCCGCGATCCAGCGCAAAGCCGGACTCGATCCACTCGTTTTCGAGGTTCTTCAGGGTTGCGCCGAGTTTCGGCCCGGGCGACGCGCCAAGCCTCGTCAGATCGGCGCCCTTGAGCGGAAAGTCGGGCTTTTTCCATTTTCCGGCAAAGGCCAGCAGCCGCGAAAAGCCGCCAGCTTCGAGCAGCGCGTCGTTGTCCTCGACGGCGCGGGCTCGAGCGGAAGCGAGCGACAGCCGCAAGCGATCGACAAGGCCCTGACGATCGCCGCGATAGAGCCGTTTTGCGAGTTCCGCTTCGGTCGTCTTCGGCCCGACGGGCGCTGTCAGCGCCCACTGCCTGAGGCGACCGGCGTCGCTGACGGAGAACCTCAACCGCTCGGCGAGCGTCTTCATCCGCGCTGCGTCCGGCGGCACGATCGCTTCCAGCCTGAGCAGCGGGTCCAGCGTCCAGCCGAGATCCTTCTCCGCCCTGGTCAGCGCATGGATCGCATCGATGCCCCATTTCTCGCTCTCCGGCAGAACGCTGGTGAGCACGCCCGCCTGGCGCATCCACAGCAGGGCGCGCGATGGATCGGGGGCCGACAGCAGCTTCTTCAGTTCGGACCAGACGCGCTCGACCGAGAGTTGGCCAAGCCCCTCCTTGAGCCGGGCGCAAGCCTTCAGCCCTTCGGCATCCGGCCGGCCGTCGCCATACCAGGCGAAGAAGCGGAAAAAGCGTAGGATGCGCAGATAATCCTCGCGGATGCGCGCCTCCGGATCGCCGATGAAGCGCAGCCGGCGCGCCTCGACATCGGCAATGCCGCCGACCAGGTCGACGATCGTGCCGTCGGCCTCGGCATAGAGCGCGTTGATGGTGAAATCGCGTCGTTCCGCATCGGCCTTCCAGTCGCGCCCGAACAACACTTTTGCCCGCCGTCCGTCGGTCTCGATGTCGGCGCGCAGCGTGGTCACCTCGAATGGCTTGCCGCCGGCGACAATCGTGATGGTGCCGTGCTCGATGCCGGTCGGCACCGCCTTGAAACCCGCCGCCTCGGCGCGGCGGATGGTCTCGTCAGGCACGGTCGTGGTGGCGATATCGACGTCGGCAACCGGCTGGCCGATGAGCGCATTGCGCACCGCACCGCCGGCGACGCGCGCCTCCTCGCCGCCATCCGCCAAAGCCGCCAGCAGGCGCTGCAAATGCCGTTCCCCGAGCCAGTCGGCTTTGCCCGCGAGCGACACCCGGCCGCTCACGTATAGAGCCTTTCATAGAGCGTGCGGATGATGCCCGCGGTGACGCCCCAGATGCGCTGTCCGTCATAGGGCATTTCGTAGAAGACCCATTCGAGATCGTTCCACATGCGGCTGTCGCGGCCGTGGTTGGCCGGGTCCATCAGAAAGCGTAGCGGCACTTCGAAGGCGGCGTCGACCTCCTCGGAATTCAGCGTCAGTGAAAAGTCCGGCCGCACTATTCCCAGCACCGGGGCGATCCGGTAGCCGCTGCCGGAGACGTAATCGGGCATGCGGCCAATGATCTCGACCCGATCCTGGCCAAGCCCGATCTCCTCGAATGTCTCGCGCAATGCCGCCGCCTCCGGGCTCGGATCGGTAGGATCGATCGTGCCTCCGGGAAAGGCCACCTGCCCCGAATGGCTGCGCAGCTTTTCCGCCCGCTTGGTCAGCAGAACCGTTGCATCGCGTCCATGATCGACCACCGGGATCAGCACGGCGGCATCGCGCAGCGCCTTTGCGAGCTTCAAACGCGGATGTCCCGGGTTGAAGCGATGGTCGCCATAATCGTCGGCGGCATGCGCCAGCGGCTGCGCCGCGACGCGGGCGCGAAAATCCGCGGCCGAAAACGGCGCCGGCGTCACTTGGTCCATAGTGTCACCTGGTTCATCGCGTCACCTGGTCCATCATGCCCCGCCATTTGGCGTCGCCCGCTCACGCGCTCAGCCGCTGCAGTTTTTCCGCCGGCATGATCGGATAGACCGCACCCTTCGAGCGGACGGCAAACATCCTTCGGCCGCCGACCTCGATCTCCTCGCCATGCTCGACCAATTCATACATGACCGGCCGCGCCAGCAGCGCCTCCAGCCGTCCGCGCACCAGCACATAGGGTTTCAGGCCGCCGGTTGCCTCCTCGTCGACAAAGCGCAGCGGATGCTCCGGCCCGGCCTCGACCACATCGCCGACATTGGTACGAAAGGTGATGACCTGGCCATCGCCGGTGCCGCAAACATCCATCTCGACGGCTATGAAGGGCGCGTCGACCACGCGGATGCCGACCCTTTCCACCGGCGTCACCAGGTAGGTCCTGCCGTCTTCGTCCTTGCGCAGCACGGAGGAAAACAGCTGCACCAGCGGCATGCGGCCGATCGGCGTGCCTTGGTAGAACCAGGTGCCGTCCTGCCGGATCTCCATGTCGAGATCGCCGCAAAAGGCCGGATTCCAACGATCCACCGGCGCCGGCCCGTTGCCCGCGCGGGCGGCACGCGAGATCAGCGCCTCCAGTCCGCGCGCCTCGGTCGCTGCCGTCAAACTTCCTTCACGATCGTCGGCGCGTTCTGTCATGGTCACGAAATAGTCACTGTTGTTCCGCTTGTCAGCCTAAGTCAGTGATTTAAGTTCAAAGACGGGCGCCACGCGAGGCCGAATCGCGGCACTCTGTGGCGTCGAAGCTGCAAGCCGGTATTTCCAACGAGAAGGATCGATGCTGCATGAGCGTGATGATCAAGGAAAGCCCGATCAGCGAAGAGGACATGATCGCCCTGGCCGAGACGGCGCTGGCCGACATTTCCAGGGTTCGCGAGGGCGTCGGCCGCGTCATCTTCGGCCAGGAAAGCGTCGTCGAACGCACGCTGGTGGCGCTGCTCGCAGGCGGCCATGCGCTGCTGGTCGGCGTGCCCGGCCTCGCCAAGACCAAGCTGGTCGAGACGCTGGGCATCGTGCTCGGCCTCGATTCCCGCCGCATCCAGTTCACGCCCGACCTGATGCCGTCCGATATTCTCGGCTCCGAGGTGATGGAGCAGGACGAATTCGGCAAGCGCTCGTTCCGCTTCATCTCCGGGCCGATCTTCGCGCAACTGCTGATGGCCGACGAGATCAACCGCGCCTCGCCGCGCACCCAGTCGGCGCTGCTGCAGGCGATGCAGGAATACCACGTCACCATTGCCGGTGTCCGCCATGACCTGCCGGCGCCCTTCCACGTGCTGGCGACGCAGAACCCGCTGGAGCAGGAGGGCACCTATCCGCTGCCCGAGGCGCAGCTTGACCGTTTCCTGATGCAGGTCGACATCCTCTATCCGGAAATCGAGGCGGAGCGCCGCATCCTCCTGGAGACCACCGGCATTGAGGACGCCAAGGCGCAGAACGTGTTGCAGCCGGCGCGGCTGAAGGAGATCCAGACCCTCATTCGCCGCATGCCGGTGCCGGAAAGCGTCGTCGAGGCGATCCTCCAACTGGTGCGCTCGGCGCGCCCCGGCCAGGGCAATGCCGAGACCGACAAGCACGTCGCCTGGGGCCCGGGCCCGCGCGCCAGCCAGTCGCTGACACTGTGCGCCCGCGCCCGCGCCCTTTATGACGGACGGCTGGCGCCGTCGATCGACGATATCAGAGCGCTGGCCGAGCCGGTGCTGCAGCACCGCATGGCGCTGACCTTTGCCGCCCGTGCCGAGGGCACGACCGTGCGTGACGTGGTGGCGAAACTGGCAAAAGGCATCTGATGGCGCGTATAGGCGAGGCCCAGGCTCCGGCGGCGACGCGTGACGCGCTCGCCCGCGGCCGGTTGCGGGCATCGCTGGTGCCGGACCTGCTGGTCGAGGCGCGTCGCATCGTCAACACGGTGATCGCCGGCTGGCACGGCCGCCGCAAGCGCGGCATCGGCGAGAATTTCTGGCAGTTCCGGCCCTATGTCGAGGGCGACTCCTCGCGCATCGACTGGCGCCGCTCGGCCCGCGACGACCACATCTATGTGCGAGACCGCGAATGGGAGGCCGCCCATACGGTGTGGCTGTGGGCAGATCCCTCGCCTTCCATGCTCTACAAATCGACCGGCGCCACCGTCTCGAAGGAGTCCCGCGCGCTGGTGCTGGCGCTGGCCATGGCCGAGCTTCTGTCGCGCAGCGGCGAGCGCATCGCCTGGCCCGGGCTGACCGATCCGTTCACCGCCCGCAACGGCGCCGAGCGGATCGCAGCACAACTCAGCCATGCCGGCGAATTGCCGGCAAAGCCCGACCTGTCCGCCATCCGCCGCTTCTGCGACATCGTCATCGTCAGCGACTTCCTCGATCCGGTCGAGGACACCATCGCCTGGCTTGACGTGCTCGCCCGCCACGGCGTGCGTGCCCATCTGATCGAGGTCGCCGACCCGGCCGAGGAGAGATTCCCCTATGCCGGCCGCACCGAATTCACCGATCCCGAGACCGGCGACAAGCTGACCGCCGGCCGCGCCGAAACGCTGGGCGATGACTACCGACTGCTTTACATCGCCCGCCGCCAGGAACTGACCGACTGGTGCAAGCGCCTCGGCTGGAGCTTTACCGTCAACCACACCGACCGCCTCGCCTCCGATGCGCTGGTGCGTGTCCACATGGCGATGACCGTCGATGGCAGCTCAGCCGGGAGGATCCGCGCATGAGCTGGCTGCCGCTCTCCTTCGGAGCGCCGATGGTGCTGTGGGGCCTTCTGGCCCTGCCGGTGATCTGGTGGCTTTTGCGGTTCACCCCGCCCAAGCCGCAGACTGAGGTCTTCCCGCCGCTGAAGATCCTGGCCCGCGTGCTGAAGCGCGAGGAGACGCCGCAACAGAGCCCGTGGTGGCTGACGCTGCTCAGGCTGCTGATGGCGGCCCTTATCGTTGCGGCGCTGGCCGAACCTGTCTTCAACCCGCGTGAAAGACTGCCGGCCGAGGGCACCGCTCTTGCGTTGGTCATCGACAATGACTGGGCAAGTGCCGCCGACTGGGGCCAGCGCGTCGCCACTGCCGAACGGCTGATCGCCGATGCCAGCTCCAACGACGTGCCTGTCATCATCGCCTTCACCGCCGAAAAACCGAATGCCGAGATCGGCCCGTTCGACGCCGCCACCGCGCTCGACCGGCTGCGCGCGGCAAAGCCGCGGCCGATCCCGACCGACCGCCCGGCCGTCTATGCCCGCGTCGCGACAACCCTGGAGAGCTTGCCGGGCGCCAGCGTCGCCGTGCTCGCCGATGGTCTGGCGGCGGAAGGCGACGAGGCCGCCTTCAACACGCTTCTGTCGAAGAACGCCGCCCGTGTCGTCTGGGCCGCCTCCGACCGGCCTGGCCTGATCGGCCTGACCGGCGCCGACAACCAGGTGGACGGCTTCGAGCTGACCGCCATCCGCGCGCCGGGCGATCCGGCGCCGGCTCAGGTGACCGCCGGCGCCTTCGACGACAAGGGCCGCCGCATCGCCGACGCCACGCTGACCTTCTCGCCGGGCGAATCCACCGCCACCGGCACGATGGCGGTGCCTTTCGAGCTGCGCAACGACTTCGCCTCGATCACGCTCGACGGTCAGCGGCAGGCCGGCGCCGTTCGCGTGCTCGACGAGAGTTCCAAGCGCCGCCGCGTCGGACTGCTGTCGCAGGCCGAAGCCGACCAGGCGCAGCCGCTTCTGTCGCCGCTGTACTACATCCGCCGCGCGCTGCAGCCCTTCGCCGATCTGGCCGAGCCGTCGAGCGCCGACCTTGCCGACGCCATCCCGCAGCTCCTCGACCAGAAGCCGGCGATGATCGTCATGGCCGATGTCGGCACCATTCCGCAGCAGGTGCGGCAAAGGCTGGTCGACTGGGTCGACAATGGCGGCACGCTGGTGCGCTTCGCCGGCTCGCGGCTGGTCGCCGCCGGCAATGACGACGACCTGCTGCCGGTCAGGCTGCGCACCGGCGAGCGCTCGCTCGGCGGCGCGCTGTCGTGGACGACGCCGCAGCCGGTCACCGATTTTCCGAAGACCGGCCCCTTCGCCGATCTCGCTCCACCGGCCGAGGTCACCGTCACCAGGCAGGTGCTGGCCGAGCCGACGCCCGATATCGTCGAGCGCAGCTGGGCCACGCTTGCCGACGGCACGCCACTGGTGACCGGGATGAAGAAGGGCAAAGGCACGCTTGTCCTGTTCCATGTCACGCCGGAGGCGACCTGGTCGAACCTGCCGATCTCCGGCAGTTTCGTCGAGATGCTGCGCCGCATCGTGCAACTGTCGCGCAACCAGGGTGCGGCGGTCGCCAATGCCGAAGCCGCCGCCGCCTCGCTGGCGCCCTACCGCATGATATCAGCCGATGGCACGCTGGTGCCGCCGACGCCGGATGCACGGCCGCTGGTGCCGGGTGCCGGCCCGCTGCCGGTGACGTTCGAGAATCCGCCCGGCCTGTATGGCTCCGACACCGGCGTCATCGCTCACAATCTGCTCAATGCCGAAAGCCGCTTGGCGCCGCTGGTCCGTCCTCAGATCACCGTGCCGGTCACCACCGTCCAGTACGCTTTCGACGAATCGCACAATTTGAAGGGCCCGCTGGTGGCGGCAGCTCTCCTGCTGATGGTCCTTGATACGCTGGCGGTGTTCTGGATGGGCGGCCTGTTATCGCGCCGGCCGCGCCGCGCCGGCACGGCCGCCGCAACCACCGCCGCCCTGCTGATTACGCTCGGCGCCCTGGTCGGCCACACCGACATCGCCCGCGCCGACGATGCCAAACCCGGTGATGAGCGGGCGATCGAGGACATTTCGAAAACCCGGATCGGCTATGTGCAGACCGGCGACCGGAGCGTCGATTCGATCAGCCAGGCCGGGCTGGAGGGCCTGACCCGCTTTCTGATCGAGAAGACCGCGCTTGAGCCGGGGGCGCCGGCCAGCGTCGATATCTCGAAGGACCAGCTTGCCTTCTATCCGCTGATCTACTGGCCGATCGATCCTGCCGCGCCGATGCCGAGCCAGGCCGCGATCGCCCGCGTCGACGCCTATATGCAGCAGGGCGGCACGGTGCTGTTCGACACGCGCGACCAGTTCGCCACCGGCATCGGCGCGGAGCAGGCCAGCCCGGCGACGGAGCGGCTGCGCGACATCCTCGGCAACCTCAACGTGCCGGCGCTGGAGCCGGTGCCGTCGGACCATGTGCTGACCAAATCCTTCTACATCCTGCCTGAGTTTCCCGGACGCTTCGCCGGCGGCCCGCTCTGGGTCGCGGCGTCGCTCGAAGCCAGCAACACCGAGAACCGCCCGGTACGCACCGGCGACGGCGTCTCGCCGATCATGATCACCGCCAATGATTTCGCCGGCGCCTGGGCGGTCGACGAGAATGGCGACCCGCTTTTGCCGACCGTGCCGTCGGATCCGATGCAGCGCATTTATGCGCTGCGCGGCGGCGTCAACATCATGATGTACATGCTGACCGGCAACTACAAATCCGATCAGGTGCATGTGCCGGTGCTGCTCGAACGGCTGGGGCAGTAAGCCATGAACTTGTCGCTCGCCTTCGAACCGCTCATCTCCTGGCCGCTGCTCGGCCTGGTGCTGGCGCCGCTGTTGCTGCTGGCATTGGTCGGCCTGTGGTTCCGCCAGCGCGGCGCGGTCTTCCGTTTTGCCGCCCTGCTGGCGCTGACTGCGGCCCTGCTCAACCCGGTGTTGCTCGACGAAGAGCGCGAGGCGCTGAAAAGCGTCGTCGCCGTCGTCGTCGACCGCAGCCAGAGCCAGGACATTGGCGAGCGCACCAGGCAGACCGACGAGGCGCTGGCCGGGCTTCAGCAGCGCCTCGGCCGCTTCAAGCAATTCGACATCCGCGTCGTCGAGGCCGGCAAGTCGGAAGCCGCCGAGGAGCGCACCGAAACGCGGCTTTTCGGGGCGCTTGAGAGCGCTTTCCGCGACGTGCCGCCTTCGCGCATCGGCGGCGCCATCATGATCACCGACGGCGAGGTGCATGACGCCCCGGGCGGCACGCCCGACTTCAACGCCCCGCTGCACGCGCTGATCACCGGCAACGACCAGGAAAAGGATCGCCGCATCCGCTTCGAGAATGCGCCGCGCTTCGGTTTGGTCGGCAAGCCGCTCGAAATGACCTATCGCGTCATCGGCACCAACAACGAGGCGGGCTCGGTCGATGTGCGCGTCTCGGTCAATGGCGAGCAGGTTTCGGTCGAGCGCGCCACCATCGGCCAGGCCATGCCGCTGCAGGTGACCATTCCCGGCGCCGGCCGCAACATCGTCGAGCTTGCCATCGATCCCGAGCCCGACGAACTCACCGACACCAACAACCGCGCCATCGCGCTGATCGACGGCATCCGCGAGAATTTGCGCGTGCTGCTGGTCTCCGGCGAACCGCATGCCGGCGAACGCACCTGGCGCAACCTTCTGAAATCCGACGCCTCGGTCGATCTTGTCCACTTCACCATTCTGCGGCCGCCGGAAAAGCAGGACGGCACGCCGATCAACGAATTGTCGCTGATCGCCTTCCCGACGCGCGAACTGTTCGTTGAGAAGATCAAGGATTTCGACCTGATCATCTTCGACCGCTACCAGCACCGCGACGTGCTGCCGGTCCTCTATTACGACTACATCGCCGAATATGTTGAAAAGGGCGGCGCGCTGCTGATCGCGGCAGGACCCGAATATGCCGGCGAAAGTTCCATCGCCCGCACGCCTTTGATGTCGGCGCTGCCGGCGATGCCGACCGGCGAAGTCGTCGAAAAGGCCTTTTATCCGCGCCTCACCGAGCTCGGCCAGCGCCATCCGGTGACGCGCGGGCTTGACGGCTCCGCCACCGAGCCGCCGCACTGGAGCCGCTGGTTCCGCACCATCGGCGTCGAGAACCCCGGGGGCGAGGCGGTAATGAAGGGCGCCGACAACCGTCCGCTGCTGCTGCTCGACCGCAAGGGTGAAGGCCGCGTCGGCATGTTTTTGTCCGACCAGGGCTGGTTGTGGGCGCGCGGCTTCGAGGGCGGCGGCCCGCATGTCCAGCTCTATCGCCGCATCGCCCACTGGCTGATGAAGGAGCCCGAACTCGAGGAGGAGCGGCTGACTGCCGACGGCCGCGGCATGATGCTGGAAATCCGCCGCCAGACGATGAGCGACGATCCCGGCCCGGCGCAGATCATCACCCCGTCCGGCAAGGCGATGACCGTCAAGCTCGAGAGAGCCGAACCCGGCGTCTTCCTCGGCAGCATCGAGACCAGCGAGATCGGCCTCTATCAGGTCGGCAATGGCGACCTGAAAGCGCTTGCCCATGTCGGCCCGGTCAACGCACCGGAATTCACCGACGTCGTCTCCACCGAGAACCGGCTGAGAGCGCCGGCCGAGGCCACCGGCGGCAGCGTGCGCCGGCTGGCGCAATCGTCGACCCTTGGCAATCTCGCCGGCGGCGTGACGCTGCCGTCGGTCGTCCCGGTCCGCTCCACGGGCGCGGCGGCCGGCAACGACTGGATCGGCCTGCGCACCACCGACGACAGTGTGCTGAAGGCCGTCTCGCGCGTGCCGCTGTTCGGCGGGTTCCTCGGCCTCGGCCTGTTGCTGCTGGCATTGGGCTCGATGTGGTACCGCGAGGGGCGGTAGCGACGCCGATTTTCCTTCTCCCCTTGTGGGAGAAGGTGGCCGAGCCCACGGGTCTTGCCTCCGGCAAGCCCGAGGACAGGCTCCGCTCGGTCGGATGAGGGGTGTTCCAGCTTGGCAGCGACGGCACTCCGTCCAGCACCCCTCAACCGTCTTGGCGCTGCGCGCCAATCCACCTTCTCCCACAGGAGGAAGGGAAGCGGGCGCGCTACTCCTCCGGTTCCGTCGTGAACATCAGCGGGTAGCCCTTGGCCTTGCCGGCATCGGTCGCCCGAGTCGCCTTGGTCTCGGCGACGTCCCTTGTGAAGACGGCGACGACGCAGACGGCTCAGTCGCCCGGGCCAGCAAACAAAATGAGATTTCCGTCTGGATCCATAACAATGAAGTTTCTGGCACCCCAGGGTTCTTTCCTGAGGACTTAGTGAAAGGGCACCCCTGCGGCCTGAAAATTCAGAAAGAGCTGTTTAATCTCGTCTGCAGTATCGACTGTGATCCCGGCGGAGAGCAGGTGTTCACGTTGCCGTATATCGCCAACGAACACAGGTTCGCAAACCAGCCTCAGCGCGAGTTGCGCATTGTCACGTGTCACCTGTCCGTAAAATGCCGGGTCGCCGTAAACAAAGTCGACTCCGAAGCCGAGCTTGGTGGTGAAGAATTCGAACGACGCTTTGATGTCGGTGACGAACAACTGCGCTGAGGTTGAACTCAGAACGGGTGCAGGTACGGTCTGTTTTTTCTGATCTGTCATGGCTGGGGCTCCTGTCTTGAGCGCCTGCCATCCCTCGAACCCCGATTGACGCGCGATCAGTTCCTGCGCGTCGCTGAGCTTGAAATTTGCTTCCAGTACCTGATTGTCATCGAGATGCTGGAAGCGTGGCAACGCAGCCCTGATCTCGGCTGCGACCGGATAGTACCGTTCGCGGTGCCACCGCAAATATTGCTTGGCCTGCTTTTTGAGGTTTTCGAGATTCGGCATGGGCGCAACTGTGGTTACAGTATAGGCGGGCATTGCCCTTTCGACGTTACACCGATGCGCCCTACGCAGCGCTGCGAACGTGCCTCGGCGATGAGCAGTTGTCAATCACCGCACTCCGTCCAGTACCCTCAACCGTCTTGGCGCTGCACGCCAATCCACCTTCTCCCGCAGCCGGCACTACTCCTCCGGTTCCGTCGTGAACATCAGCGGGTAGCCCTTGGCCTTTCCGGCATCGGTCGCCCGTGTCGCCTTGGTCTCGGCGACGTCCCTGGTGAAGACGGCGACGACGCAGACGCCGCGCTGGTGCGCGGTGATCATCACCCGCCGAGCCTGGTCCTCGCTCAGCTTGAACTCTCCCTTGAGCACCGTCACCACGAACTCGCGCGGCGTGAAATCGTCATTAAGGAGGATGACCTTGTAGAGCTTCGGCCGTTCGATCTTCGGCTTCGTCTTGGTGCGGGGTTTGGTGACGATCTCAGGCATCGGAACCGGCAACTGCGCGCAAGAATTTCGCTTTTATCCTGACATGAACGAAAGCAATCGTCCATTTTGAACCGCCCGCAAACCGCCTTCCTGGCGGGGCGCCGCCGTTCACAAGTCCATGCCTTATGTGGGACCGCCGCTAAGCCGCGCAGAGACCGCGAAGAAACGATACGGGCCGTTTCGTTTAGAAATAGCTACCGCCGCAACACCGCCGACAACACATCCCTGATGCCGATGGCGCCGACGAAGCGCGACTGGTCGTCGAACAGCGCCACCGGTGCGGTCTGCGAGCGGTGCATGGCCAGCATCACCGTCTTCAGCGAGGTGCCGGGATTGGCCCAGAATACCTGCGTCGTCTCCTCCGGCTGCGCCTCGACATCGGCGCACGACACCCAGAACGCCGGCTTGCCATCGCGCTCGGCCGCCGCCACCAGCCCGTGCTCATCGATCTTGAAACGCGTCGTCTTGCGGCGGTCGAGCCACACCCAGCCGTCCTCGCCGTGGTCGAGATCACGGCGGTCGCGCATCACGTTCCAGGCAGTCAGCACCGAGAGCGGATTCACATTGGCGATGAAGTCGCGGACATAGTCGTTGGCGGGGCGCAGCACGATGTCTTCCGGCGCGCCGGTCTGCACGATGCGCCCGCCTTCCATGATGGTGATGTGGCTGCCGATCTTCAGCGCCTCCTCGAGATCGTGGCTGACGAAGACGATGGTCTTCTTCAGCTCGGCCTGAAGCTGCAGCAATTCGTCCTGCAGCTTGGTCCGGATCAGCGGGTCGAGCGCCGAGAACGGCTCGTCCATCAGCAGGATCGGCGCTTCGGTGGCAAACGCGCGCGCCAGCCCGACGCGCTGCTGCATGCCGCCGGAAAGCTCGTGGGCGTATTTCGACGCCCACTGGTCGAGGCCGACGAGCTTCAACTGGCGGTCGACGCGCGCCTTGCGCTCGGCTTCGGGCACGCCGGAAAGCTCGAGCCCAAAGCCGACATTTTCCGCGACGGTGCGCCAGGGCAGAAGGCCGAACTGCTGAAACACCATGGCGACCCGCGTCTGTCGGATGTGGCGCAGCGTGGCGGCGTCGCAGGTTGCGACATCGACCATGCGGTCGCCGTCCTTGACCATGACGTTGCCGCGCGCCGGCACGTTGAGCAGGTTGACGGCGCGCAGCAGCGTCGATTTGCCGGAGCCGGAGAGGCCCATCAGGACGGAAATCTCGCCCTCGTTGACGGTCAAATTGGCACCGGCGCAGCCGAGCACGGCGCCGGTCTTCTCCAAAATTTCCTGACGCGTTGCGCCCCTGTCGACGAGCGCCAGCGCTTCCTTGCGCGCCGCGCCGAAGACGATGTCGACATTCTTGAAATCGACCGCAGCGCTCATTTGGCGGCTCCCGTGCCGATGCGGCTGATGCGGTCGAGGATGATGGCGAGCACGACGATGGCGAGGCCGGCTTCGAGGCCGAGCGGGATGTTGACCGAGTTCAGCGCGCGCACCACCGGCTTGCCCAGGCCGTTGGCGCCGATGAGCGCAGCGATCACCACCATGGAGAGGCAGAGCATGATGCACTGCGTCAGGCCCGCCATGATGGTCGGCAGCGCCGCCGGCAGCTCGACTTTCCACAGCAGCTGGCGTTTCGTCGCGCCGAAGGCTTCGCCGGCCTCGATCATCGGTTTCGGCACCGAGGTGATGCCGAGATGCGTCAGGCGGATCGGCGCGGGAGCGGCGAAGATGACGGTGACGATGAGGCCGGGTGCGATGCCGAGGCCGAAGAGAATGAGCACCGGGATCAGGTAGACGAAGGTCGGCATGGTCTGCATCAGGTCGAGGACCGGCTGGAGATAGCGGTAGCCGCGCTCGTTATGCGCCGCCCAGATGCCGATCGGCACGCCGATGGCCATCGAGGCCGCAGCGGCGCCCACGACCAACACCAGCGTCTCGACGGTTTCCTGCCAGAGATCCTGGTTGACGATGAAGAGCAGGCCGAGCGCGACGGCAAGCGCCAGCTTCCATGATTTCTGCAGGTACCAGGCAAGCCCGGCTATGGCGGCGACCAGGAGGACCGGGGGGACGAGCAGCAAAAGATCGACGAGCCCGTCGAGAACGACGGTGAGCCCGTCGGCGATACTGTCGAAAAACCACTCGAAATTGGTGGTCAGAAAGTCGAAGAAGGTCTTGCCCCACCGCCCGATCGGGATCTTGAAGCTCGAAATCAGTTGCGAAACCGGATCCATGGCAAATGTCCCCTCATTCTTCTTCACCTCTCCCCTGACGGGGTGGGCCGAACCGCGCAGCCGAGCCGGGTGGGATGGTCACGGTTATGCTCCGTTCCGAACCATCCCAACCGCGGCGCGTGCCGCGCCGAACCTCCCACACGGGGGAGGTGTAAGTTTGCTACGAACCCAGTGCGGTTTTCACCGCGGCCGCGGCGTCGCCGCCGTCGAAGGTCGTCACGCCGGCGAGCCATGGCGTCATCGCGTCCGGATTGGCCTTGAGCCATTCGGTGGCCGCGGCTTTCGGGTCGGCGCCGTCATTGAGGATCGCACCCATGATCTCGTTTTCCATCTTGAGCGAGAACACCATGTTCTTGAGCAGCGCGCCGACGTTCGGGCATTCGGTGGTGTAGCCGGCCCGGACATTGGTGGCGACGGTCGCGCCGCCGAAATTCGGGCCGAACACCTCGTCGCCACCCGACAGATAGGCCATCTTGATGTTGGCGTTCATCGGATGCGGCTCCCAGCCGAGGAAGACCACGTCTTCGCCCGATGCGGCCGCCTTCTGCACCGCCGACAGCATGCCGGCTTCGGAGCTTTCGACAAGCTCGAAATCCTTCAGGCCGAACTTGTCGGCGGCGATCATGTCGAGGATCAGGCGGTTGCCGTCATTGCCGGCTTCGATGCCGTAAATCTTGCCGTCGAGCTTGTCCTTGAATTTGGCGATATCGGCGAAATCCTTCAGACCGGCATCATAGGTGTGCTGTGGAACGGCGAGCGTATATTTCGCGCCTTCCAGGTTGGTCACGACCGTCTCGACCGACTTGTCTTCGAGATAGGGTTTTATGTCGGCTTCCATGGTCGGCATCCAATTGCCAAGGAAGACGTCGACGTCCTTGTTCTTCAGCGAGGTGTAGGTGACCGGAACCGACAGCACCTGCACGTCGGGCTCGTAGCCGAGCGCTTCGAGGATGACGCTGGCGGTAGCGGTGGTGGCGGTGATGTCGGTCCAGCCGACATCGGCAAAACGCACCGGCTTGCAGCTTTCCGGCTCGGCGGCGAGTGCACCGCTCGCCGAAAGAAATGCCGCCAGACCGAAGCCGGCGGCGAGTAGTTTCATACGCGACATCTGTATTCTCCCATTGTGATCTGTCGGCGAAGCGAAATTGCGGATTTGTCTCCGCCTTGTTTCGTCAGCCAAACACCATTCTGGTGCGGTTTCAAGCGATAAGACAATCGCGATCAACGGCGCGGGCTGGCCGACCAGCGACAGATTCGCCGCTTTTCCGGTGGCCAGGCGCTTTTCCGGTGGAACGTCGGGACGCCCCCTCCCCGCGTTGGGACAACTCGGCTTAAAAGGGCGGCATGGCCAAGCTGTACTTCCACTATGCGACGATGAATGCCGGCAAGACGACGATGCTGCTGCAGGCCTCCTACAATTACCGCGAGCGCGGCATGATGACGATGCTGTTCGTCGCCGGCCACTACCGCAAGGGCGACACCGGGCTGATCTCGTCGCGCATCGGCCTGGAGACGGAGGCTGAGATGTTCCGCGACGGCGACGACCTGTTCGCCAGGGTCGCCGAGCATCACGACCACACGACCGTGCATTGCGTCTTCGTCGACGAGGCGCAGTTCCTCGAAGAGGAGCAGGCGTGGCAGCTTGCCCGCATCGCCGACCGGCTGGACATCCCGGTGATGTGCTACGGCCTGCGCACGGATTTCCAGGGCAAGCTGTTTTCCGGCTCGCGCGCGCTCCTGGCGATAGCAGACGATCTGCGCGAGGTGCGCACCATCTGCCGCTGCGGCCGCAAGGCGACGATGGTCGTGCGCCTCGGCGCGGACGGCAAGGTGGCGAGACAGGGCGAACAGGTGGCGATCGGCAAGGATGTTTATGTCTCGCTCTGCCGCCGCCATTGGGAAGAGGAAATGGGCCGCGCCGCGCCCGACGATTTCATCGGCTTCACCAAGGCCTGAGCAGCGCCGTCGGCGACGCTGCCGATCTCCCCCCTTGCGGGCCCTTGCGGGGGGAGATCGGGTGCGGCTTCGGCTTTTCGCCAATCACCAGCGGTGGAAGGCAGGCCGATGGGGTCGGGTTTTGTTTGAGGTATCGCGGCATCTTCCGCCTTTCCTTCCCCCCTTGCCATACATATATTCGCGGCGTTCGCGACACGAACAATTGCCGAAGCGGGAGGCTCCTATGGCGACATTGCAGAATTTCGATGCCGAAATTGCCAAGACCAATCAGGTCGTGCAGGACATGCGCACCAAGATCGAGCAGTCCGGCGCCGTGCTCGACACGCTCGCCAGGACCGACAGGAAGATCGGCGACGCCAATTTCGACCTCGAGAACGCCCGCATCGAGGATGTGCTGAAGCAGCAGAAGGTGATGGAAGGCAACATCGCCGACCTGATCATCGGGCTGGAGGACGCCACCAACGTCTTCGGCGCCGAATTCGAGAGCATGAAGAACTACACCGGCTGGGAAAGCTTCGTCGGCATATTTTCCGACCAGAGCAAGCAGCGCATGCGCACCGACCGCGTCCGCAACATGTCGCTGGCCGGCAATCTGCAGGAGCTTCTGGCGAAATCCGACACCATCGTCGGCATCCTCAAGGCGCAGAAGCAGATCCTCGACCAGCGTTACAAGACCTCCGAGGCCAGCCTGTCGCAGGTGATCGAGCGCCGCAAGGCAACCATGTCGAATCTCGAGACCGTGCAAAAGCGCATCGAGGAGCTCAATCCGATGCTGCTCGACATCGAGAACAAGATCGCCGCCTCGACCAGCCAGAAGGAGCGCACCGAGCTTGAGGGCGAGCGTTCGAAACTGGCAACCGAGTACAACGAGAAGCAGGCCAAGGAGCAGGAACTGCTGGCCGAAAGCCAGACGCTGGAGCGCTACACCTCGATGTTCCAGACCTTCGTCGATTCGCTCAACAACCAGATCGCGGCGCAGTCGACGCTGATCAACAAGCTGACCATCGATACCGAGCAGCGCATCGTGCTCTACAAGGCCCTGGAAGATTCGCTGAAGACCGCCGCCCAGCAGGACGTCGCTCACAAGATCAACACGCTGGGCAGCCAGGTCGACAACACCGCCGAGGAAACCATGGCCGGCATCGGCGCGGCCTCGCAGAAGCACATTGGCGATCTCCTCGAAATGCACGAGAAGAACATGGTGGCGACCGCCGACATCCAGCGCCGCAAGAAGCTGGCCGACGATGCCTTTGCCCGCCGCTTCGACGACGTGCTGAAAAAGCACAATGCGGCAAACTACGTGCAGTCGTAATTGCTGCATATCTCCCAAGGGCTGGCTGCATGACCCCCGAAAACGAAGCCGCAACGCGGTATTTCTCGGCGATCACCGCGGCACTCAGCGGCCTCGAAGTGTTCATGCGCGACGATCGCTCGCCGCTCTATCGGCACGGCATCGTCGCCAAGATCGTCGCCGAATACATTGCGCGGCTCGACAACTCGTTTTCCTGCTGGCGCAACCGGCTGGGCTTCATGGAGACATTCCGCATCTCGCGCGCCGAAAGCGGCTTTCCGGTCTTCCAGAACGTGCTCGAACTTGAAAACGACCGCCGCCAGGCCGATACGCGTCTCGCCAACATACCGCTGGCCGACGAGTTGCGCGAGGAAATGGCCGACTTCATCCTGCGCCACAAGGAATTCCCCGAGGCGCTGCAGAAGTCGATGGCCGAGCGGCTCTATCTGGAAGGCGTCAGGAGCGAGACGACCTTCGGGCCGTTCACCTTGGCGCAGACGGCAAAAGTCTCGGTCAATCCGAAGACCAGGCGGCCTTACTACCTCGCCCATTGGGCAGCCTTCGACGGCAGCGCCAACCTGCCGCTGGTCTACATGGTGACGGTCGAGGATTCCTCCGAAGAGATGATCGGGCAGCTTGTCGACCGCAATGGCAAGCTCAACGAAAAGGTCGACATTCCGCTTCCGGTTGAAGGACTGCTAAATCCCGAGCTTGCCCACCGCTTCGACGACTTCACCGAGAAGAACTCCGCCTATACGCTGTCGCCGGCTACGATCGCGGTCAACCTCGACAAGGATTTCGAGCAACTCCACCCCAAGCAGCTGCGCCGCGTCGTGCTCGGGCCTTTCTATTCGGCCGGGATCACCGACAACAATTCGACGGTGACCGACATTCTGGACAAGGTGCGCAAGCCGGAAAACGCCTGGCTGCTGACCTGGACCATCCAGGAGGTTTATTCGAAATCCGAAAAGCCAGGTCGCAAGGGGTTGTTTTCGAGCGAGAAGGCGACGCAGGAATTCTTCATCGACACCGACGATCTGGAGGCGGCGCGACAAGGCGTGTCGAGCTACGAGAAGCACGCGCTGATCCCGCATGAGGCCTATCAGGCGCTCTACGCCGCCGGCGAGGCGCAGAAGATCTTTTCCGGCTACAAGGTCCACATCCTGTCCAAAGGACAGGTCATCAGTGACGTCTGACAGTCAAACCGCGGAGCATCCTTCATGGACACCGGCCTGACCACGATTTCGGAAGCGGCAATCGAAAAGCACCGCGCCACCGCGCAGAGCTTCATCACCCGCATCGTCGTGCTGGAGGACCCGTCGCGGGAATCCGGTACCGCACTGGCCGGCACCAACCGCCGCTTCGTCTCGACCGTCTCGGTCGGCTCGGTGCGCCGCACGCGCGAGGTCGAGCTTTCCAAGACCGTCGCCGCCGTCCATCCCGACGACCAGCTGCTGAGCATTGCACAGCACATGCTGCTTTATCGCACCCGGCGCGGGCTGGCGATCGCGCTGGCCATCGCCGATGTCTTCGCCGAAGGCTCAGATCTCGAGAGCCTGAAGGCGAAAAACGCCCGCGCGCCGCTCGAAGGCGACGAGGCCGCCGCCTTCAAGAAGCTGCTGTCGGCCTCGGCCTATATTTCGGCCTTCAGCCTCGCCTCCTATCTGTTCCAGCTGATCGACAGCGACGGCGAGGCGCCGAACGACACGCCCGAGCCGGACTTTTTGTTCGACACGCCGCAGGACGCGGTGAAATCGATCGTAGCCGGCCTCGACAGGGCGATAGCAGGCGCGAAGGACGACGCCGATCTGATGACCCGGGCGCGCGCATTCGCCCGTGTCGTCATCGACGGGCTTTTGGCGCGAAAGGGCCGCTTCGACGGCATTGGTCCGTTTGAGAATGCGCATATCCGCATCGACGTCGACGACTTCACCCTCGACGGCTTCGACGTCGCGCCGGGCAAGCGGTCGAAGCCGCTGGTGATGACCTTCAAGAAGCCGGAAGAGGTCGTCGGCAACCACATCGCCAAATACCAGTCGGTCAAGCTCGCCAAGATGCTGATGGCATACGATTTCGAGCGCGAGCTGAACCCGTTTGTCGAGCTCGGCGGCTTCCTGTTCACCTTCATCGGCGACGGCGCGCCCGGCACCGGCAAGACGACGCTGATCCAGATGATCGCCGGTCTCGTCAACGGCTACTGCCAGGTCGCCGGCTATCCCTTCGCCTACGAGAATTTCGGCGTCGACCAGATCTCCTCCTACCAGGGCAAGTCGGGCCAGAACTGCCGCCAGTTCATCAACAATGTGCTGAACTCGCGCGTCATCGGCTTCGGCACCATCGACGATATCGACCAGGTGGCGGCCCGCCGCTCCGACGATCGCGCCTCGGCCGGCCAGCAGGAAATCACCGGCGTCCTGATGGACGCATTCGGGGGTGCGGCCACGGTGGTGCGCGGCAACTGCTCCTTCGGCATGTTCTCCAACTATCCCGAAAACGTCGACGACGCGCTGCGCCAACGCGCCGGCGCCCGCTGGCTGGTCGATGGGCCCCAAACGCGCGACGACTATATCGACATCTTCGTGCTGCTCGCCGGCAAGAACCACAAGATCCCGCTCGGCGACCACAAGCTCTATGCCGCCCAAGAAATCCAGCGCGCGGTGATGGAGGCCTATGAAGAGCACGAGAAGCCCAGGGAAGACGGGCTGATGAAGGTCTATGAGCGCTACATGAAGGAGAACGGCGCGCCGAAGTCGATGGCCGACATCGGCACCTATCTGCACATGATCAAGGAGGCCGAGCCGCGCTTCACCGGCCGCGCCATCAAGAATGTCACCGATGCGATCAAGATGCGCGCCATGGACATCGAGTTGCCGGACGAATGGTTCGAGAAGCCTGAAGTCTTCATGCACAAGAGCTACGACGACAAGAAGGCGATGATCGAGGAACTGCGCGGCCCGTTCTCGATGGACATGGTCATGCAGGAGGTCAACCGCTACGCCGACTCGGAGTTCCGCTATTCCGACAAGTCAGACGACGCCGCAGTGACCAAGATGATCCGCGACACCCGCCTGCGCGACCGCGCGGTCCGCGAGATCGAGGAGCTGAAGAAGAAGGGCCTGTGGAATGCGTGAGACGCGCCGACGCTCCCTTCTCCCCTTGTGGGAGAAGGTGTCGCCGAAGGCGACGGATGAGGGGTGCTCCAGCTTGGCGCCGATGGCGCTCCGTCCAGCACCCCTCATCTGTCTCGGCGCTACGCGCCGATCCACCTTCTCCCACAAGGGGAGAAGGGATGCCCGCGCCCCTCATCCGCCCTTCGGGCACCTTCTCCCCGTGAACGGGGAGAAGAGATAGATGAGCCCCGCCAGGAAGTCCGACCTTTTGCGCGAGAACGAGCTGATCTATGGCCGGCTGCTGACCATCGACGAGCCACATCTGATCCAGCGCTACAACAAGGCTTTGGTCGCCTTCGGCCTGAAGCCGACGAAGCTGAAGAGCTTCGAGATCGACCGCACCGGCTTCTCGCCGCAAGTGGCCGAGGAATGCGGCGACTACAGCTACCTCGATCCCAACGAGATCAATCGCCGCTTCATCCTCCTGACCCCGTCGCAGGTCGACCTGCCGGTGGTCCACACCGCCTTTTCCAACACCTCGCAGCTGATGTTCGAGTTCATGTCGACGAACCAGCGCGCCATCGACGCGCTGACTATCAAGGATGTCATCTACGGCGAGATCGAGGATTCGGTCCCCAAGGTCGACGACATCGAGGACCTGCTGTCGATCAACCAAGTCGAGTTCAAGGTGCTGTCGGCGGAGGACGTGCTCGGCAAAGCCGCCGAACTCGGCAAGCTCGTCGACCGGTTGAAGCAGGAGCCGGACGCCTGGCGCGACAGCGCCATGCTCACCCGCATGGTCGAGCTTGCCAAGATCTGCGGCGACATCCGCGAGAACGCGCTGGTGCCGGATCGGGTGATCTTTCGCCACAGCGCCTATTGGACCAGCCATTTCGGCGGGCTCTATGTGTTCATCGACCCCGACATGACGACGGTGATCAGCGACCCGGCAGCACCCGGCTTCCGCCGCTCGCGGCCGTGGCAGGTGAGCTACCTCTCGATCAATGATGCCGACAGGGTGTTCAAGTTCCTTGCCGCGACCGGCCGCATCGAACTGCCGCGGGCCTCGTGGATCGAAACATCAGGCTATCTCGAGCACCGCGCCGAAATGGTGGTCCGGGCGCTGATCCGCGACGCCGAGCCCGACCGCAACCTGACCGACGTCGACAAGGTCTGGCTGCAGACCTGGATCCACAGCCATGCCGACCTGATCACCAGGGACGGAAATTTTCCCTTTCTCAACGCCGCCAAGCGCGAGATCGCTCACCTCGGCTATCTCAAGATCGAGGACGTGTTCCCGCAGCAGCGTTTCCTGACGATCCGGGCCAAGCCCGGACATCCCGACGCCTGGCTGACCAACCAGTTGATCTCGGATTTCGTGCCGCAGGACTTCGTCTCGCGCTACGTCTTCAACAAACCGGGTTTTTACAGGGACTGTGACGGCTTCAGCGACGCTTGGCGATCGCATGTTGTGGACGTTCTGAAAACCACATATCTGAAAGACAAGGTGGCGTTTCGCACACGCCTCTACGGCCTTACCGATTGAATGCCTAACCTTATCGAATACTTGGCTGACTGACGAGGGGTGACATCGCCATGCTTGATCCGATCGTGAATTTTTTCACACGGATATTCCAGTGGATCGGCCGCGGCATCGGCTTCGCCGTCGGCGTGATCCTGTGGCCGTTCATGTGGGCCGGGCGCTGGTATACGCAGCGCGGCTGGATCCTGAAGGCGGTGCTCGGCCTCGCTCTGCTCATGCTGATCGGCCTCTACGGCTATTTCATCTGGAACACGCAGGTTTGGAGCAATTTCAATCCCGCCTATGCGGAAGCATATAGGTTCACGCAGCCGGCCGGAACCGCGCCGGCGCAGCCCGCTCCTTCCGCCACCGGGGAAACCGCTGGCGTCGAGGGAGAGGTCAAGACCTGCACCCACTCGGCCATTGTCCAGGTTACGGCCGATCTCATCGATTTCAACGTCAACGAGAATGCCTGGATCTCGTCGATGATACTCTACAAGCTCGGGTTCTTCGGCATGGACTGGGACCGCACGCCGTTTCTCGACAACAAGGCCTCCTTCCAGCGCGGGGTCAATCAGGCCATCCGGCGCACCACGGTCGAGCTTGTCGACACGCTGGGCCGCGTCCGCGGCACCAGCCAGATCGACCAGAACCTGCAGGATGCGCGCGGCGCGATCACCTTCGACGAGGAAACCTGGTACTTCGGCCTCAGGCCCTTTGGTCCGAAAACCCCGACGCCGAGTTTTTATCGCACGGCGGCGAGCAGCCTTCGCGCCTTCAACGACCGGCTCATGAAATGCGAGGTTGTCTTCAACGCGCGCGCCGACAATCTGTTGCAGTTCGTCGATCGGATCGCGAGTGACATAGGCTCGACGTCGGACCTGATCCGTGACCGTTCGCAGAACTTCAACAGCGGCTGGTTCGACACGCGCGCTGACGACCGCTTCTGGTTCGCCTACGGCCAGCTCTACGGCTATTATGGCATCCTGACGGCGGCGCATCACGATTTTCAGCAGATCCTCGACAATCGCGGCCTCACGCCGCTGTGGAACAGCGTGGAAGGCCAGCTCAAGGCAGCGCTCGCCATCCAGCCTCTGATAATCTCCAATGGCCGCGAGGATGGCTGGATCATGCCCACCCACCTCACCACGATGGGTTTCTATGTGCTTAGGGTTCGATCGAACCTCGTCGAGGTCAGGTCTGTCCTGGATCGGTGAAGCAAGCGATTGGTGAAAGACGCCTTGGCTTGAATCACCGCTGGCCCCGTCGGGATCGGCAACGTGCTGACGCGGCAGTTCGGCTGCGCATTGCGAGGAGCGGAACCTGATCGTCTCGTCGTCGTTCAACCGTGGGCGGCAGCCAGCGAGGACACGCGATGGATATCCGGGAAATTGCTCGAAATCTCTATGCCACGATCGATGCGCGGGACTGGGATAGACTGGCCGGTCTGGTCTCTCCGGATCTCGCCGTTCACCTCGCCAGCGCCAATCCGATCGGCTTTGATGACTGGCGAAAATCCCTGACCGAATTCTTTGTTGGTTTCCCGGACGGCCATCACGTCATCGACGACTTTGTCAGCGATGCCGACAAGGTGGTCACGCGCGGTCGCTTTCAGGGCACGCACACCGGCATCTTCCACGGCGTCGCACCGAGCGGAAACTGCGTCTCGGTTGGTGCGATTAACATTGATCGGCTTGAGAACGGCATCGTGGTCGAACATTTCGGCCAGCTTGACGGCTTGGGGCTGATGCACCAGATCGGCGCATTCTAGCGAGACCGCTCGAAGCGCCGACCGGCGCTCGGACCCTGTCGCATTCCGTGCATTCCGCGGCTGTTTTGAGACGGCAGGACGGCGCGTGCTCTGGCTTCTATACGGCGCGACAACCCGCGAAGATCCGGGTCAGGTCGACCAGGAGCCGTCTTTCTCTAGAGGAAACATAGTTGCATGCAAGTTGACGCCACGGCAGCGACAGGGCTAGAACGTGCCCTCGCCTGCAGTACCGGGCTGTTTCGAACAGGCTTGCGACCACACTGATCAAACCCGTCCCCTCCACCGTCCAATCCAGAGGAAAGCCGCCATGGCCGAAGTGAAGTCCGACATCGAGATCGCGCGCGCCGCCGACAAGAAGCAGATCCAGGCGATCGGCCAGAAGATCGGCATTCCAAGCGAGCATCTTTTGCCTTACGGCCACGACAAGGCGAAGATCTCGGCCGAGTTCATCAAGTCGGTGAAGGCAAACAAGGACGGCAAGCTGATCCTCGTCACCGCCATCAACCCGACGCCGGCCGGCGAAGGCAAGACGACGACGACGGTGGGCCTCGGCGACGGTCTCAACCGCATCGGCAAGAAGGCCATCGTCTGCATCCGCGAGGCCTCGCTCGGCCCGAATTTCGGCGTCAAGGGCGGCGCTGCCGGCGGCGGCTATGCGCAGGTCGTACCGATGGAGGACATGAACCTCCACTTCACCGGCGATTTCCATGCCATCACCACGGCGCATAATTTGCTTTCGGCGCTGATCGACAACCACATCTACTGGGGCAACGAACTCGGCATCGACATCCGCCGCGTCGTCTGGCGCCGCGTCATGGACATGAACGACCGCGCACTGCGCGAGATCATTTGCTCGCTCGGCGGCGTCGCCAACGGTTTTCCGCGCGAGGGCGGCTTTGACATCACCGTCGCCTCGGAGGTCATGGCGATCCTGTGCCTCGCCACCGACCTGAAGGATTTGGAAAAGCGCCTCGGCGACATCATCGTCGCCTATCGCCGCGACAAGTCGGCCGTCTATGCCCGCGACCTCAAGGCCGACGGCGCCATGGCCGTGCTGCTCAAGGACGCCATGCAGCCCAACCTCGTGCAGACGCTGGAGAACAACCCGGCCTTCGTCCATGGCGGCCCCTTCGCCAACATCGCGCACGGCTGCAACTCGGTCGTCGCCACCACGACGGCGCTAAAACTTGCCGACTATGTCGTCACCGAAGCCGGTTTCGGCGCCGATCTCGGTGCCGAAAAGTTCTTCGACATCAAGTGCCGCAAGGCCGGCCTGAAGCCGGCGGCCACGGTCATCGTCGCCACCGTGCGCGCCATGAAGATGAATGGCGGCGTCAAGAAGGAAGATCTCGGCAAGGAGAACGTCGAGGCGGTCAAGAAGGGCTGCGCCAATCTCGGCCGTCACATCGAGAATGTCAGGCAGTTCGGCGTGCCTGCGGTGGTCGCCATCAACCATTTCTATTCCGATACCGATGCTGAAATCAGGGCGATGAAGGACTACGTCGCCTCGATGGGCGAAGAGGCGATCCTGTGCAAGCACTGGGCCCACGGCTCGGCCGGCATCGAGGAACTCGCCAACAAGGTGGTGACGCTGGCCGAATCCGGCTCCTCGCAGTTTGCGCCGCTCTATCCCGACGCCATGCCGCTGTTCGAGAAGATCAACACCATCGTCCAGCGCATCTATCGCGGATCCGAAGCGATCGCCGACAAGTCGGTGCGCGACCAGCTCCACGCCTGGGAGCACGCCGGCTACGGCAATTTGCCGGTTTGCATGGCCAAGACGCAGTATTCGTTCTCGACCGATCCGAACCTGCGCGGCGCGCCGACCGGCCACACTGTGCCGGTGCGCGAGGTCAGGCTGTCTGCCGGCGCCGGCTTCATCGTCGTCATCTGCGGCGAGGTCATGACCATGCCCGGCCTGCCCAAGGCGCCGTCCTCGGAGAAGATATTCCTGAACGAGATGGGCCAGATCGAAGGCCTGTTCTGAGGGCTCGCTGCCCCTCACCCTTGCCTCAGCTTCGGCGACTGGCTGATCGACCAGCGCGTCGACCAATTCTCAATGTCGGCGCCGCCCCTCATCTGCCTGCCGGCATCTTCTCCCCGTGAACGGGGAGAAGAGGCTGGCCGCACCCTCGGCACGCATTCTGCAACGCTGTAGATTGGCGAAATCGGCGATGACGGCATCTTTCTCCCCGTCACTACACCGGGAGAAATGCCCGGCAGGGCAATGAGGGGCGGCGCTGATTCAACAATTGTCCTTACTTAAGGAACGCGGGAGACGCCTGAACATCTAAGTTCGCCTAAGCGGCGCTCCGCGCCAGCGCGCGCTGGTTGGAGGCATAGGGCGTATCGCGCTGGGGCAGCACGCCGGTCTTCAGGCAGTCGATCCATTCGGCGGTCTTGAGAACGGCGGCGAAGCGCGACTGCAGGACAACCGTCACCACGCGATGAATGTCCTCGGCCGAGGCGTAGCCGGCGCTGTTGGCATAGGGCAGCGACCCCGTCGCATCCGACAGGAACTCGACCGCAAAGCCCATATGGACGGCGTGGATGACCGTCGACAGATCGCAATTATGCGTCATGTAGCCGATGACTGTAATCGTATCGATAGCGTTGGCGCGCAGCCATTCCTCGAGGTCGGTGCCGGTGAAGGCGCTTGGCAAGGTCTTTTCGATGTAGTGGTCGCGGTTTCGCCTCGCGACCTCGGGATGCAATTCGGCGCCGTGACTGCCCTTGGCGAAGACCGGTGAGGTTTCCGGCGCCAACTGCTTGACGACCACCACCTTGACGCCTGCCTCGGCGGCCGCGTCCATGGCGCGCGCCACATTGGCGACGGTGTCGCGGAAGGGTGGGTGCTTGATGGCGAGATTGCCGCCGTCATAGTCGTTCTGAACGTCGACGACGATGAGGGCACGGCGTGGCGCTTTGCCTTTGGCTGAGTCCGACATGGGCTTTCCTTTCCCGTTGACATTGATGGGTCGAGGATAGACTCGGCATCAGGCCGCAAAAGTGTCCCGATTGACATAGTTCGAAATAATTGGGACATTCCGGAAACTCTCATGGTGCTTATCATGGCCGATCCGATCGTTGCCGCCATCGCCTTCGATGGCATCAGCCCGTTCCACCTCTCCGTGCCGTGCCTTGTATTCGCAGAGGATCGCACGACGCTCGGCCTGCCGCGCTTCGAGTTCCGGGTCTGCGCGATTGAGGACGGGCCGATCCGCACCGATGCGGGGCTGATCATCAGCGTCCCGCACGGGCTTTCCGCGCTTGATGACGCCGACATCGTCATCTTGCCCAGCTGGAAGAACCTCGAAGTCCCACCGCCGGCGGCACTGATCGAGGCGCTGCGTCGCGCGCACCGGCGCGGTGCGCTGATTGTCGGATTGTGCTTGGGAACGTTCGCTGTTGCGGCGACCGGACTGCTTTCGGGGCGGCGAGCCGCGACGCACTGGGCTTTTTCCGACCAGCTGCAGGCCCTCTATCCCGACATTCTCGTCGAGCCGGAGGTGCTCTACATCGACAATGGCGATGTCGTGACCTCGGCCGGCGTCGCCGCCGGGCTCGACTGCTGTCTCCACATCATACGGGCTCGCTATGGCGCGGAGGCGGCACTCCGGCTTGCCCGGCAGATCGTGCTTTCTCCTCATCGTCAGGGCGGGCAGGCGCAGTTCATAGAACGCCCGATCGCCAGGACCGGCAATGCCGACCGCTTCGCACAGGCTCTCGACACCGTGCGCAAGACGTTGCACGAGACGCACAGCCTCGACAGTGTCGCCGACATCGCCGGCCTCACCCGCCGGACATTCACCCGCCGCTTCCAGAAAACAATCGGCACCAGCTTCGGCGACTGGCTGACCGACCAGCGCGTCGCGCTGGCGCAGCGGCTGCTGGAAGCAACGGAAAAATCGATGGACACGGTTGCCTTCGAGGCCGGGTTCGGCAGCGCCACCTCGCTGCGCCAGCATTTTTCGGCGCGGCTCAGGACCACGCCCGCGCAGTACCGGCGCGAATTCTCGAAGAACGTTCAGGAGCGCGTGGCGCAGGCGCCGAGGTGAGGCAATCGCTTCAGGTCTGGCGCTGCCCCTCATTGCCCTGCCGGGCATTTCTCCCCGTATAGTGACGGGGAGAAAGACGCCGTCTCCGACGATTTCGCCAACTGTCAGCGTTGCAAAAGGGGTGCCGAGGTTGCGGCCAGCCCCTTCTCCCCGTCACCATACGGGGAGAAGATGCCGGCAGGCAGATGAGGGGCCGCGCCGACGCCGATTGCCATCCAACAGGCTGTCTTTTCTCTGCTCTCTATCCTGCGCTCGCTTCGGGCCACGGTGATCCGTCCTGCTACGCCTCTGGTCAAATGCCGAACCTATGCTAGCCTGCCCCGGCTGGGCTGTCCCAGGCCGTGTGATCGAGGGGCCAATCATGCTGTACATTCTTGCACTTCTCATCGGCGTCGTTGCCGGTCTTCGCGCCATGACCGCGCCCGCCGCCGTCGCCTGGGGCGCCTGGCTCGGCTGGCTGCCGGTCGCCGGAACCTGGGCCAGCTTCATGGGCCACTGGATCACCGTCGGCATCTTCACCATCCTGGCCATTGCCGAACTGGTCACCGACCAGTTGCCGTCCACGCCGAGCCGCAAGGTGCCGCAGCAGTTTGGCGCGCGCATCGCTGTCGGCGCCTTCACCGGCGCGGTGATCGGCGCGACCGGCGGCGCCACCGTCGGCGGCCTGATCGCCGGCGCCATCGGCGCGGTGATCGGCACGCTGGGCGGCGCCGAACTGCGCAAACGCCTGGCGCTGGCTTTCGGCAAGGACCAGCCCGCCGCCTTCATCGAGGACGCGGTGGCGATCGTCGGCGGTCTGCTGATCGTGGCGGCGGTGGCATGACGGCAAAGTCATTCGACGCCATCATCATCGGCGCCGGCCAGGCCGGCCCGCCGCTCGCCGGCCGGCTGACGGCGGCCGGCATGAGCGTGGCGCTGATCGAGCGAAAGCTGGTCGGCGGCACCTGCGTCAACACCGGCTGCATGCCGACCAAGGCCATGGTCGCCAGCGCCTATGCCGCGCATCTCGCCCGCCGCGCCGCCGACTACGGCGTGACGCTCTCCGGTCCGGTCGGCGTCGACTACACGGCGATCAAGGCCCGCAAGGACAAGGTGTCGGACGACGCCCGCGGCAACCTCGAAAGCTGGATTGCCGGCATGGACAAATGCACGCTTTATCGCGGCCATGCCCGCTTCGAGACGGCCGATACCGTGCGCGTCGGCGACGACCTGCTGAGCGCCGGGAAAATATTCATCAACACCGGCGGCCGTGCCTCGGTGCCTGATCTGCCGGGCGTCGACGAGATTTCGTTCCTGACCAACTCGTCGATGATGGATCTCGACGTGCTGCCGCGCCACCTCGTCGTCGTCGGCGGCAGCTACGTCTCGCTCGAATTCGCGCAGATGTTTCGCCGTTTCGGTTCACAGGTCACGGTGATTGAAAAGAGCCCGCGGCTGATCGGCCGCGAGGACGAGGATGTCTCGGCCGCCATCCTGTCCATCCTCGAGAACGAAGACATCACGGTTCATCTCGGCGCCGGCGGCATCGGCTTCGCCAGGCAGGGCAGCGAGATCGCCGTGACTTTCACCGCCGGCAAGGCGCCGGCTGTCGGCTCGCATGTGCTGCTGGCAGTAGGCCGGACCCCCAACACCGACGATCTCGGCCTCGCCAACGCCGGCGTCGAGGTCGACAAACGCGGCTTCATTGTCGTCGACGACCAGCTTCGCACCGGCGTGCCCGGCATCTGGGCGATGGGCGACTGCAACGGCAAGGGCGCCTTCACCCACACCTCCTACAATGACTACGAGATCGTCGCCGCCAATCTGCTCGACAACGACCCGCGCAGGGTGAGCGACCGCATCGAGGCCTATGCGCTCTATACCGACCCGCCGCTCGGCCGCTGCGGCATGACCGAGGCAGCGGTAAGAAAGTCCGGCCGCCGCGCGCTGATCGGCCAGCGCCCGATGACACGCGTCGGCCGTGCCGTCGAGAAAGGCGAGACGCGAGGTTTCATGAAGATCCTGGCCGATGCCGACACCAACGAAATCCTCGGCTGCTCGGTGCTCGGCCCCGGCGGCGACGAGGCGATACACTGCGTGCTCGATCTGATGTATGCCAAGGCGCCGATCAGCACGCTGGCGCGCGCCATGCACATCCACCCCAACGTCTCGGAACTTCTGCCCACCATCGCCCAGGAGTTGAAGCCGCTGGCATAGGCCGGGCAGGACCAGTATGTCCACCGCGCCCGGCCGGGTAGGCCCTTGCGCCCATAGCGTGAAAAGCTGGACCAATCGACAGCGTATCGACGAAAGGGCATGAGTTTTCCTGGAGGATCATCATGCAGAAATCGATCGAGCGCCTTGCCGGCGACAGCGAAGGCGTTTGCTACGAATTCCCGGTCTTCCACTTCGAGGGAACGGACAAGGCGGCATCCTCGGCCTATCTGCAGGCCGCACTGCATGCCGGCGAACTGCCGGGCGTCGTCGCCATCGACGCGCTGATGCCGATGCTTGAAAAGGCCGAAGCCGAACGCCGCATCAAGGGCGATATCACCGTCGTGCCGCAAGCCAATCCGATCGGCCGCGCCCAGTATCATTTCGGCGAGCACCAGGGCCGTTTTCACCTGGGCACGCGCACCAACTTCAACCGCGGCTTTCCGCTGCTGGCCGCGCCTGACGTAAAATTGTTGCCCGACACCACGCTTGGCACTGCCGATCAGCGGCTGAAGAGCCGGCTGCTGCAGCTGTCGATCGGCCACGACATCGTGCTCGACCTGCACTGCGACGACGAGGGCCTCGCCTACCTCTATGTCCACACCAGCCTGTGGCCGGCCATGGCGGATTGTGCGGCGGCCATGGGCGTCGATGCGGTGGTCCTGTGGGATGAAGATACCGACGGCACCTTCGAAGGCGCCTCGATCACGCCGTATCTGAAGGTCCCTGCAGAGGTGGCGCGGTTCGACCGGCGCGTCGCCACCACGGTCGAGTATCGCGGCATACTCGATGTCGACGGCGCTCTGGCCGGCGCCGATGCCGAAGGGCTCTATCGGCTGCTGGTGGCGCGCGGCGTGGTCCTGGACCAGGCCTTATCCACGTCCGGCAGCTTCACCGGAATCGTTGCGCCGCTCGAAAACATCGACATGATGCCGGCGCCGCGGGCGGGCGCGGTGCTTTACGACGTGAAGCCCGGCGACCGTGTGGCAAAAGGCGCGCTGCTCGCCACCATCGTCCATGCGCCGGGTGAAGCCGGCGGCCGCACCCAGCTGTTCGCGCCGCAGGCGGGCATCATCCTGACACGGCGTTCCCGACGCATCATCCGCGCCGGCGAAGATCTGCTGAAGCTGGTCGGCGACAGCAAAAGCGCCGATGCACGGTCGGGAACGCTGGAGGATTGAGGGCTCATGCCCTTCTCCATGCCCTCCCCTTCTCCACCCCTTCCCCTTCTCCAGGCCCCTCATTGAATCCGTCCATTGAATCCAGTTGCGCGGCCGTTCAATCGCCGCTATTGGAATCGCCATGAACATGCGCTCGATCAAGACCGTCTGGTGGTGGGCTCGCTGACAGCGGCCTGTTCGAACGCGTGCGCGTGAAAAATGGAAGGTGGCCGCAACGGAATGTCCGGGCGGCCATTTGTTTTTCAAAGCCATGCCCCGGGTCCGTTGCCCCCAAGACGCTGAAATATCCAAGATGCTGAAATAGCCAAGACGCTGATGGAGACGGCAATGACGACGAAAATTCTGGAGAACGGGGCGGAGCGCTTCGTCACGGCGGGTGGCGTGACGATTACCCGCGAGCGCCATGACCGGCCTTACGAAGGCGCGATCGACGCCTATGTCGACGGGCTGAATGCGCGCCGTGGCGCCGTGTTTTCGTCGAATTACGAATATCCCGGCCGCTATACGCGCTGGGACACCGCCATCATCGACCCGCCGCTGGTGATCTCGGCGCGTGGCCGCGCCATGCGCATCGAGGCGCTGAACAGCCGCGGCGAGATGCTTCTGCCGGTGGTCGGCAAGGCGCTCGGCGGCCTTGACGAGGTGACGATCGCCGAGACGTCGAAAAAACTGATCCGCCTCGACGTGGCCAAGCCCGGCCGTGTCTTCACCGAGGAAGAACGCAGCCGCGTTCCCTCCGTCTTCACCGTGCTGCGCGCCATCACCGCTCTGTTCAAGACAGAGGAAGACGCCAATCTCGGCCTCTACGGCGCCTTCGGCTACGATCTCGCCTTCCAGTTCGATCCGGTCGACTACAAGCTCGAGCGCCAGCAAGGCCAGCGCGACCTCGTGCTGTTCCTGCCCGACGAGATTCTGGTCGTCGACCACTATTCGACAAAAGCCTGGACCGACCGCTACGACTATTCCAGCGACGGGTTTTCGACGCAGGGATTGCCGCGCGACGAAATCGTCGAGCCGTTCAGGACCGCCGACCGCATCCCGCCGCGCGGCGACCATGAGCCCGGCGAATATGCCAATCTGGTGCGCAAGGCGATGCAGAGTTTCAAGCGCGGCGACCTGTTCGAGGTGGTGCCCGGCCAGATGTTCTACGAGCGCTGCGAGACGCCGCCCTCCGACATCTCCCGCAAGCTGAAGGCCATCAACCCCTCGCCCTATTCCTTCTTCATCAATCTCGGCGAAGGCGAATATTTGGTCGGCGCCTCGCCGGAGATGTTCGTGCGCGTCAATGGCCGCCGTGTCGAGACCTGCCCGATCTCCGGCACGATCAAGCGCGGCGGCGACGCCATTTCCGATAGCGAGCAGATCCTGAAGCTGCTCAATTCGAAGAAGGACGAATCCGAGCTGACCATGTGCTCCGACGTCGACCGCAACGACAAGTCGAGGGTCTGCGACCCGGGCTCGGTGCGCGTCATCGGCCGCCGCCAGATCGAGATGTATTCGCGGCTGATCCACACCGTCGACCATATCGAGGGGCGGCTGCGCGAAGGCATGGACGCCTTCGACGCGTTCTTGTCGCATGCCTGGGCGGTCACCGTCACCGGCGCGCCGAAATTATGGGCGATGCGCTTCATCGAGCAGAACGAGAAGAGCCCGCGCGCCTGGTATGGCGGGGCGATCGGCATGGTCAATTTCAACGGTGACATGAACACCGGCATGACGCTTCGCACCATCCGCATCAAGGACGGCATCGCCGAGGTGCGCGCCGGCGCCACGCTGCTCTTCGACAGCATTCCCGAGGAAGAAGAAGCCGAAACCGAACTGAAGGCATCCGCCATGATCTCCGCCATCCGCGACGCCAAATCAGGCAATGCCGCCGACACCGAACGCGCCACCGCGCGCGTCGGCGACGGCGTCAACATCCTGCTGGTCGACCACGAGGACTCCTTCGTCCACACGCTGGCCAATTATTTCCGCCAGACCGGCGCCAATGTCTCGACCGTGCGCACGCCTGTGCCGGACGAGGTCTTCGACCGGCTGAAACCCAACCTGGTCGTGCTGTCGCCCGGTCCCGGCACGCCGAAGGATTTTGACTGCGCCGCCACCATCAAGCGGGCCCGCGCCCGCGACCTGCCGATCTTCGGCGTCTGCCTCGGTCTGCAGGCGCTGGCCGAAGCCTATGGCGGAGAACTGCGGCAGTTGCACGTGCCGATGCATGGCAAACCGTCGCGCATCCGCGTGTCGAAGCCGGGCATCATCTTTTCCGGCCTGCCCAAGGAGGTGACGGTCGGCCGCTATCACTCGATCTTCGCCGATCCGGTCCGCCTGCCCGACGGCTTCGTCATCACGGCCGAGACGGAAGAGGGCGTCATCATGGCCTTCGAGCACAGCAAGGAGCCGATCGCCGCGGTTCAGTTCCACCCGGAATCGATCATGACGCTCGGCCACAATGCCGGCATGCGCATCATCGAGAACATCGTTGCGCATCTGCCGCGCAAGGCCAAGGAAAAGGCGGCTTAGCTCCGGTTTCGGCGGCCGGAAGCAATCGATGACCGCTATTGATTCGAAAAACGCCGCCAAGCGCAAGGTCGCCAGCCTCGCGTTGTGGTCGATCATCGTCGCTTTCGTCGTGCTCGGCCTGAAGCTGGCGGCCTGGTATATCACCGGTTCCGTGGCGCTGTATTCGGACGCGCTGGAATCGATCGTCAACGTCATTGCCTCGGCCGCCGCCTATTGGGCGATCCAGGTCAGCCACAAGCCGGCCGACCAGGATCATCCGTTCGGCCACCACAAGGCCGAGTATTTCTCGGCTGTCCTGGAAGGCGTGCTGATCGTGCTGGCAGCCCTTCTGATCCTCAACGAAGTATGGTGGTCCTTGCGGCACCCCGTGCCGCTCGACCAGCCCTGGACCGGCCTCGCCGTCAACGGCGTCGCGACGGTGATCAACGCCTTCTGGGCCTTGACGCTGATCCGTGCCGGCCGTGCCGAGAAGTCACCGGCACTGGTCGCCGACGGCAGGCACATCATGACCGACGTGGCGACCTCGGTCGGCGTGTTCATGGGTGTGGTCGGCGCCGTGCTGACCGGCTGGCAAGTCCTCGATCCTGCTCTTGCCGTCATCGTTGCGCTGAACATCCTGTGGCAGGGCTGGCACGTCATCGGCTCGTCGATGAACGGTCTGATGGACCGCGCCGTCGAGACGCAGGAGCACATGCGCATCCGCGACGTCATCTCGGCCAATTGCAAAGGCGCGCTGGAAGTCCACGATCTGAAGACGCGGATTGCCGGCCGCGCCACCTTCATCGAGTTCCACCTGGTCGTCGACGCCGACATGTCGGTGGGCGCCAGCCACGTCATCTGCGACCGCATCGAGGATGCGCTGAAGGCAGAAATCCCCTCGGTGCGCGTCACCATCCATGTCGAGCCCGACGACGAGGCAAAACTGCCCAGGGGCACGACGGCCGTGCCGTTCGCGTGAGGCCTGAGAGACGCCGGCTTCCCTGCCATGACATCAAAAACGTCGAGCCGGTGCAGAACCTCTAGGCCGGCGGGACAGCGCCCCCCTCTGTCCTGCCCTCCCTTTGCCAAAATATGTCATCTCCCCCACTTGGGGGGAGATCGGCCGTCTTCCCGGCTTTCGCCAATCTCTGATGGTGCAAGAGTGGGCGGGACGCTGAAGCCGCCAATCTCCCCCCTCGTGGGGGAGATGCCAAGAGGGGCAAAGAGGGCAGGACAGAGGGGGGCGCGAAGGATCGCTGCCGCCGCCATTCTGATCCGAGGATCCGATCAAGGCGCGCAGGCAGCCTGCGGCATCGGCTCGAGCCGATAGACCTTGTCGTCGGATGCGGTCTCGCCTTCTGCCGCCTTCGAGCACAGGTCGACGATCGACAGGCTGCTGTTGGGATTGGCCAGCATCATCGTGCCGTTGGCGCCGCGGCGCAGATAAATCTCCCTGGCCGCGATGTCGCAGGAAAAGTCGCTCGTCCTTCCGCTCGCCACACAGCGCCACTGGTCCGCTTCGCCGTCACAACTGTAGCTCTGCGTGACCTCTACGGCATTCTGGCGCGTGGTGACGGAAACGACTATCTCGGCGCCATCAGGCCAGCTTGCCGTCTCGCCGTCCTTGGCGAAGGCGGCCAGTTCGATCGGGCCCCGGAAAACCCGGATGGTGTGGGTAAGCTGATCGGGATGCGAGCCGAGATGCGCGGCATCGTAGTCGCGCCCGTAGCAGAACGGCTGGTCCGGTTTCAGCCGCTTGCGCAGCGGTGCTCCCAGCGCCGGATCGACCGGATCGATGCGCGCGAATTCGGCCTTGCAGGTCTGCGCCGGCATGCGGTCGAGCCGGAAGCCGTCGTCTTCCGTGCCGAGTGCCTGCCTGGCAAACTCCGTTTCGCCAAGTTCATCCTCGGCGCCGGCATCGAGATAAAGGTTGCGATGCACGCCGGAGACGATCAGCCGGCCTTTTTCGTCGATGTTCACCAAGGCCATGGTGCGGTCGCATTCCATGCCGCAATGGATCTCGCCCGATTGCGGATCATCCTTGCCGCACCAGCCGCCGACCCATTCGGGCTTGTTGGCGCCGCGCACCGTCATCGCCAGAAAACCGTTGTAGCCGGATGGACCACTGCTCGGCTCCTCATTCGGAGGGCTCACCGGATCGCTGCCATGGTAGAAGAAAATCCGTTCCACCTTCTGGTTCGGGTGCAGCTTGAGATGCGCGGCATCGTAGATACGCCCGAAACAGCCATCCTTGCCGTCCGGGCTGAGTTCGGTGAGCTGAGGCGTATCGTCGGCAAGGGCCGTGCTGGCGACAGCGGCCAGCAAGGCGACAGCAAGTCCGGCGCCCACAATGGTCTTCCCCACAGTGGTCTTCCCCACAATGGTCATCGATGTCATGTGCCCCTCCTCGCCCCTCTTCGCCCGACCACGACGCAACGTCAATTTATGCTAGGATCGAGGCCGAAGCCACGCAATTTGCCAGGACAAAGTGGAGAACGACATGATGCGACGCCGCGATATTTTCCGCGTGGCCCTTGCCGGAGCCGCCGGTCTTCTCGGGTTGCGCCAGGTCAAGGCGGCGGCAGTCGAAGAGGAGAGGCAAAAGGTCGCCTATCACCTCAGCGACCTCGACAAGGTCGGCTTCGTGCTTGGCAATATCAAGAACCACTATGAGGGCACCGGCGGCAAGGTCGACATCGTGCTGGTCGTGCACGGACCGGCACTCGCCGCCTTCAAGTCGAAGAGCGCGTCGGCTGCCATTTCCAGCCGTTTTTCCGGTCTGGTTGGCGAGGGGCTGGCCCCGCATGCTTGCGCCAATACCATGCAGGGCATGGACATTGCGCTCACCGATCTGCTCGACGGCTTCCATGCCGCCGAGACCGGCGGCGTCGTCAAGCTCGCCGAATTGCAGCGCCAGGGCTACGCCTATTTGCGGCCCTGAACCTCTACGGACTCGGACATGAGCACGGCGAGGCCCTACGAAGAGCAGGACAACCCCGGAGGAATGCCAGCCTCCACAACCGCCCCTGTAACCTCCACCCCTGTCACTTCCGCGCTTGTCACCCCCACTTTGGCGACCTCGCCGGCAAGGCGGTGCTGGTCACCGCGACCGGAATCGGGGCGGCGCTTGCGCTGGCCTACGCCGCGCAGAAATGCCGCGTCGCGCTGCATTACAATTCAAGTCGGCGAAAACCTGGCCAAAACCATCCGCAACGGCGGTGGCGAGGTATTCCCGGTCCAGGGCGATTTCTCGATCGCTGCCGATGTCGAGCGCGTCGTCGAGGACAGCGCGCAACATTTCGGCCGGCTCGATGGCCTGGTCAACAATGCCGCCTCGGCCGCGTGCCTAAGCCGAACTGAGCGAGGCGCATTGCGACGCGGACCTCAACGCCCGCTCCGTGCTGACCGCATCACGCAAGGCGATGCCATGGCTGAAGCGCCAGGGCGGCTTCATCGTCAACACCTCGTCGATCGCGGCACGCAATGGCGCCGATCGCGGCACGCTTTATGGCTCGGCCAAGGCCTTCGTCTCCACCCGTGGCATGGCCAAGGAACTGATCGGCTCGCGTCAACGCGGTGGCGCCGGGCACCATCGCCTTCCATGAGCGCTATTCGACCGAGGAGCAGGCCATGGTTGCCACCATTCCGCAGGGCCGCGCCGGCACGCCGCAGGACTGCGTCGGCGCCGTTCCTCTCGTCAGCCCTGCTGAGCGGTTACATCACCGGCCACGAGGTGAACGGTGGCCAGTTGATGCCGTGAGCGGCGGCCTGCATACTTGTCGCAGCAAGCAACGGAGAAACCGGCAATGTACGGTCTGATCGGCAAGATGCGGGCGACGCGCGGCCAGCGCGACGCCATGATGGATGTCCTGCTTGCCAGCACCGGCGCCATGCCGGGCTGCCTGAGTTATATCATCGCCACCGATCCGGCCGATGCCGACGCGATCTGGGTGACCGAGGTATGGACCGACCAGGCGAGCCACAAGGCTTCGCTGCAATTGCCGGAAGTCCAGGCGGCGATTGCCAGGGCGCGGCCGATCATCGCCGGGTTTGAGTTCCAGGTGGAAACGCATCCTGTTGGTGGGTTTGGGTTGGCTGAGGCGGGATAGGCTGGCGGGACAGCGCCCTGGGCAGCGCCCCCCTCTGTCCTGCCCTCTTTGCCAAGACTTGGCACCTCCCCCACCAGGAGGGAGATTGGCAGCTTCAGCGTCCCGCCCACGCCACCAGAGGTTGGCGAAAGCCGGGATGACGGCCGATCTCCCCCCAAGTGGGGGAGATGTCCGGCAGGACAGAGGGGGGCGCGAAGGATCGCGACGCAAGGCGAACGCGTGCGCTGCCGCAGATCGTCGGCCCGATCAGCATCCTCATCGCCTTCTGCGGCGGCCTCGGCTTCATGATCAGCCATGTGCTCGATCCGCTGACCGCCTATCTGGCGACCAGCCCCGGCGGACTCGCCATCATCGCCGCCGCCGCACAGCATCTCCTTCGTCATGGCGCTGCAATCGGCCCGCTCCCTCGTCGTGCTGCGGGTCGGACCGAGCGTGGCGCGGCTGGTGGCGCGAAGGCTGAGGGAATAGAGCTGCGGCTGCAGAAAGACCTGCGGCGCTGTCACATGAATGGGCCGCAATCTGCTCGCGGCCGCTGAAGGACCAGCCCGGTCGCTCAGGATTGCGTCGGTAACATGGGAAACACCCCGGCCCACTTGTAGGGTTCCGAATCGAGGTTAACGACGTAAGTCGCCGAGGATTGCGCGTCGGTGCTCCAGCCGGCCTTTTTGCACCTGAGTTTGATTGAGCGCTTGTAGCCGGCGGCTCTGACAAGTTGAGGGCGAAATGGCGCACGATGGCCAGGGCGCCGTGGCCTTTTCTGAGGCGCGACTGGTCGTCGTTGAAGACGACGCGGTCGAGGGCCCAGTGCAGAGCGTTCTCCAATGGCGGCGCACGGCATGAGCGGCCCGTTCGGCTCGGCGGAGGCGATAACGTACCGCGTGTCGAAGCGGCTTTGTCCTTCAGCCCGGTGCGCGAGCTGACGCGCACGATGGTTGTTGCGCCTGGCAGGCGCAGTTCGCCGGGAAAGCGGCGCTGGCCTTGGACCCAGCCAGCTCGCGGGAGACGGTGACGGCGCGCTGCTTGATGCGGCCATGGCACCCTGTCGAGATCAACGAAGCTGTCGAGGCAATCGGCGGGAGCTTCGACGAAATAGCCCTCAATGTCGGCTCTGCGCGCCGGCTGGTTGGCCTTGACGGCGAGCAGGTAGTCGGCGCCGGTTGTAGCAATGGCGGCATTAGTGGCGATGACGTCGATCGAGACGAGCGTGCCCTTGAGGCCGTCATTTGCCGCCAGGCGCTCGACAAGCACCGGGATCGCAGGTTCGCCTGCTCGGTGCTGCGCCATATCCGGGTGACCTCGAAACATGAACTCTAACAGCGCATCATGGCTGGAATCGACGAGGTCAATCGCCATCCCGCTATCCACACCTGGTCCTACAAACTCGCCGAGCCCGCCTTGATATGATTCGAACCAAAGAAACGCAGGACTAGGAAGGCGTTCCGGCGGGAACAAGCAATTTTTCGCCGTTATGATCGAATTCACTCTTCTGGGCCAAACGGGCTGCAAATCCTGTGTGGAAGATAACAGCGTTCAGATAGGCAAAGGTTATCGCCAATGCCGCGGTTCGCAGCGGATAATCGACCAGCGAATGAATGAGAAGAAAAGTTACCGAGAGGATCGCTGCTTTCTGGAGCGGGTCTCGGCGAATCCTAACCAATGCAGAGAAAAGCAAAGCAAAATAGCCTGCCAAAAGCAGGACAACAGGAACTCCGCCCTCGAAGGCTATTTCAAGGTAGTCATTATGGGCATGATTCACGTATTGCTGGAAAAGCATGCTCTCTCGTTCGTATATCTGGTAGGCCTTTTGAAAATTCCCGAACCCGACACCCGTCGCCCAATTGTCCTTGATCCCCTCGATGGTGGTTCGGGCGAGTTCTCCTCGCCCGAAGGCCGGATCGAGCACCTGTGTACTTATCTTGGTCCAGGCGCCTAGCGTGTAAATCGAGAGTCCAACAAGAGCCAGGAGCACGCTAAATCCACTCGCCCTTGAGCGGGCTGAAAGGAAGATGACCGACAACACCGTGATCGCCAATCCGATCAGAGCACCGGCTCGGGAACCGGCTGCCAAGAGCAGCAGCAAAATCGCGACAAGGCCGATGGATCCAGACCACAGATGCCCGCGGAACAGGCCGTAGTAGACGACGAAGGGAATCGAAACGAAAAGCAACGCAGAAAAGTGGTTCGCGTTGGCAAAAAGCCCCGCGTTAATCGTAAAAGGCAAGAGCCCGACAATGGCGATGTCAGTGGAAAGCGAATATTGAATCGCTCCCGCCAAGCCGTGGCAGATAACACCCATGAAGAAAAAAGGAAGAAGCGCGGCGACCTGCTCGGCGCGCAAACGCAATACGGCTAGAAAAAATGCGGATGCGGACACAAAATAGAGCAGACATTCGACTGTGCGGCCCACCCCAACGCTGACGAAGCGAAAACGATTTTCTCCGATCCAAGGATCTCCAAGCAGCAGTTCCGGCCGCAACCCGTTGAATATGGCCGCCGGCAGTGGGACGATCTGCAAAACGATCAACGCCACAGCGAAGATAAGCAGCCACAGAACATAGTGGGGGATTCTATGGCCAGAGGCCGGTGAAAAGACTGCCGCAGCCGAGACAATTGCCGCGACCTCAATTAGCGTGTCCGTGTAAAGGCCGCTCCAAGTGCCACCGCCGATCAGCAGCGATATAAACAGAACCGATCCGAGGAGATACTTATTCCATTCCGATGGTCGGTCGCTCAAGATGGAAGCCTCTCGATGCTCAATCTGTGCATTCCCAACGTACCCACATATCGAAACCGCCATCTCTCGGCAATGGCGGCAGTCTATAGCCTTAGCAACTGGAGAGGACAGGCCCAGGCAGTTCCTTTAGGACCTGCAGGGCGCGGCCGCCGGAGAGCGGCGCCGACGATGATGTCGTCGACGAGGTGCTCGCGCAGGCAGGCAACCCACTGCATTCAATTTCTCAACAACGTCGTAATTTGCCTTGATCCATGTCAGCCGCTCAGGATGGGTAAGAATCGGAACGAACCCGGCGTTTATGAGGTGCAGAGCAAGTTTATTTCGTGGCGTTTGAGCGCCATCGCCTCGATGCCTGCTATCGCACATTCTGTCTTTCGTTTTATGACAGGCAGTTGGCGAGAACTATGAACCTGCTAGCAAGATTTGTAGGTCGAACTGCCTGCGCCGGCTGTCCGCACAAGATGCCATTCTCGGCAAGCTTGGCGGCCAAATCCGCGCCATCGGACGTGAGGTATTGCACAACGAATGCATCACCGAACTTTGAGGCGACATTACCGTCGCAAGGCGTCCCCTTGCCGACTGGCTTGCAGGTCAGGGCGAGCCCTTGGTAGTCCCGTCGCGCGACCTCGGTCACCATGGCGCGTATGGCCTGCGGCTTCGCAAACGCTACACCGCACAGGAGAATCTTACGGCTGCCGACCCTGAGATCGTCGATTGTCGGAATCGTAAGCTTACCACTAAACACATCAAATGACGCGCTCGGCCTAAAGCACCGGCGCATTCGGTTCGTTCTTTTGTATCAAAATTATGCTGAGAAAGCTGACGCCAAATACCAATGCGAGTAGCGAAAGCAAGCCTATCTTCCTGAACGACAAAATCTCCTCCGCTTACGCACGGCTCTAGGCCCTATGCCAAACGCCAGACCGCCTTTGAAACGATGGCAGCCCGACTAAGGGCGAAGAATCGTTGTAACATATTACGGTGTTGGGCATTTCGAAACGTACCGGTGGTCACGACCGAAATTATGATAGACTTTATCATCGTTCGGAATTTCTCGCACCTCACGTCGAAGAGGTCCTTCAGCCTTGAAGGTAGGTCGTGCTTTTCAAGGTGAGTTTAGAAAATAGTTTGGCGCAGGGTTAACGACGCTGCATCGCTTCTGGGTGTCTCAGGCAGCTGCCCAACAAAAGTCGATTTTTGCTCTGATTGGCTCCAGACGAAAACGGTCCCGGAAATTCAAAATGGCAAATGACGCACCGGCGATTCAGCTAGAGCTCGACATGGCGCTTGGAGGCCTTTCCTTGCCAGCTGGGGTTTACCAAATGGTGCCCGGATCCGAATCGCCGTTTACGCTTAGCAATCTTCCAAACCAAGTTTACAGAGCGATCGCGTTAATCCAGAGCAATTTTACGATTTCCGGGAACGGAGTGATTTTCCACGGTGTCAACAGGCCTGGAGTAGCAGTCTCCGATGTTCAGCCAGTTTTCGCTACGGACAAGAACTTGACCGTTGGAACAATCAAGAATGTGACATTCAAAGACATCGCCTTCGACCCGGCAAACGCCGCTTCCCCACCTAATTCAAACCAACGCTTCCTATATGGCGTCGGCATCGACGGTTTGCGGTTTTTGGACACGATCGGACATTCTAGAGGGAATCGGAGCGGGTATTTCGCCCATATTCAGAACAGCCGGAACATTCAGGTAACCGGTCATCGCCATGATACAATGACAGGGGGGTTCAATCTTCGGTATTGCGAAAACATCGTAATCACGGACTTCGTATTTAACGATTTCTCCGAAGCTATCGACTTGGATGGACCCACAAAACGGGTGGTCATTCGCAGTGGCGTCTTTCAAGGAACAACGCGCAGGCAACAGTGTATAGACCTCAATGATCAGATTGACGCATCGATTGGCGATTTTTCGGTAAACAACGTCGGCAACATCATTACCATAAACTATAAAACAACGACACCAGACACATACGGTGAATATCTCGATAATTCGCCGGTAAGGAATTTTCAGGTCGGAAAGCGTATAGTTGTAAGCAACATCACGGGAAGCGAAATCGGCGATGGAGTTAACAACCCTTCTATATACATCGGATGGGATTGGGCGGCAGGAAATCACGCGGGTTCTGATCCGGTCAGCGATATAACTCTTGAGAATATATGCTTAGAGGACACTGGGTTTATCTTCGTTCGCGAAGGATCAGGCCTTGTTTTCAAGAACATCACTTTACGATCAGTAGTTTCCGCACCTGGATTCTCGGCCGTCGACATGCGCTCGGCTGGGGCCAACGCCGATCAGATTGGCTTTTCCAACCTCGATGTCCACATAGACAAGTTGAGGATCGAAGGTGCCCAACGTGGAGCCCTGAAGATATCTGCCCCGTCTCGTGCTGTCGTCGACGGCCTCATCACTCGTGGCAACAACACACTGGGCGGCACAGATCCCGATCTGGTTCTCACGTCACTGCACACGCGAGCTGGCAGCTGCGTCATAGATAACTGCGAGATCGAAGGGGATGTCTTGATAATTGGTGATAGTACGGCCGTTTCGGATTGGAAAAGGCAGACCCTCTACAAAAGGAACTCAGTTGTCTGTAATAATGGCCGTTTCTATCTTTCAACCGTCGACGGTATGTCGGGGTCGTCTGGCGGACCGTCTGGAATCGGGACGGCCATTCCTGACGACGGCAGCGAATCTATTCCTGTGTGGGCCGGCGGCAGCAAGTATTTGCTCGACGGCCTCTGCAGAAACCAAGATCGTTACTATGTCTGCATGACAGCTGGCGTTTCAGGGTTGTCCGGCGGCCCTACCGGAACTGATGAAAGAATCCTCGATGGGAGCGTTGTCTGGCGACCCATCAATGGGCCACTGCTGTGGCGTTATCTCGACAGCCCCTACTCCGTCCTGTGGGGTAGGAAAAACCGAGTCGGAGGAACCATCATCCTGGGAGGCGACGCCCCAAAATTCATCCACGGTGAGCATGTGGACGTGGAGGTCGGCGACCTTGCTGCCAAGGGAACCGTCAGTAAGGGCCTATTTGTAGCGCGACGCCGGACATTGATTACACGTGGCAGCTATTTGGTCGTGACGGGAGTGACAGCCGATGGAGCGAACTATCGAAATCTCTGGCTGACGCGTCATCGACACGGGTCACCCATCAACATCGCCACCGTTGATACAAAGACGGAAGGATTCGCCGCATTCATCTGTCGTGATGCTGGCATCACATCGGCCGATGCCGGCTGCTACTTGGATCCGGGCGATGTAGTCGCCTTGAACTCAAATCACAAGGGTGCAGGCCTGATGCTGGAGGGCCTTAGGGTGACGCTGGACTTCATCGAATACTGAAGCTGATCAAATCGAATACTGAGCTGGTCAAAAAGACATCACAAAAGGACGTCGGCGAGGCCACAGACATCCTCGACTATTGCAGCCGGCCCCGGACAGGAGGGGATCCGCTATGGGGGCGCGATTGCCAGCCTGCCTATGCTGGTTGCGATCGGCTTGCGACGGCCAGTGCCGGGTTCTCAAGTTTCTCGCGCAATCGAACGGCATTCATGGGAAGCAGCCTACCGGCGGCGCAACCGCCTGCGCAGCAACCACTGATATCGCGATCGCGCAACAAGAGCAGAACGGTGATCGCATGTCGGGATCCAGCGCCAGTGACGGGTTATATCTCGACAATGGGCCTGCAGAATGGCGGAAGTAACGTAACGCTTGCCGAGGCGGTTGTTTCGGCAGTATCAGCCTGTCTGGCCAATTTGTCGGTCTCCACCCTAGCTGTCTGCTGCTTTTATAATTTGCTGTATCGCGCTCAAATATTTCTCTATTACTATCGCCTCTGAGAATTGCTTTTCTATTTTTCTCCTGCTCTTCTGCCCCATGCTAATTCGCGATTGATAATCCATTGCCGCAAATTCAATCATCTTACTTGCGAGATCCTCAGCATCTCTTGGCCTGCAAAGAAACCCATTTTCGGCATGATCAACCACCTCTTTGCAACCAGGCACGTTAGTCGCAATAAGAGGCTTCGCCATGGCGCCGCCTTCCAGGAGTGAACGCGGTGTGCCCTCACGGTAGGACGGCAAAACGACACAATCGGCCGCTTGCAAAAACGGGCGGACATCGTCGGTTGAACCCAAAAATTCAACTAGCCCTTCATCAACCCATTGCTCAATTCTATTGCGCGGCACCGCAGTCCTGTTTTCCACATCCAGAAAGCCCAGCAGCTGGAAGCGTGTTGTCGGCACTTTTTCGCGAACAAGCCGGGCTGCTTCAACAAACTCTCCGACTCCCTTGTCCCAAAGCAGCCGCGCTACAAGAATGAACACGACTCCATTTAATCGGGGGGTCTCATCCACAGAAGGAGAGAAATGGTCCAAGTTTACCCCAGAACCGGGCAACAGCAACGTCTGCTCTTCCCGAACGATTCCCTCGTCGACAAATAGCACTCGGTCGTCATCGTTCTGAAAAAATATCCATTTTGAGCGATACAGTGCACAACGATACATCGATTGAACAAGCTTCCGTAGGAACCCGCCGCGCACGAACGCAGTTCCAAGTCCTGAAATATTGTTTATTACTGGAACACCACTTAGGTGTGCCGACACGGAGCCAAATATATTCGGCTTTATTGTGAACCCTATAAAAACATTCGGTCGTTCTTGCCGGATGATACGCCAGTAGCTCCAAGCCAGATGAAGATCTCGGAACGGTGACATCCCAGCATTATCCATCTCAATCGCAATGTAGCGGCACCCGAGATCCGTCACTTTTGCTGAATGATCATCCTTTGGCGCAACCACAGAGACTTCATATCCACGGGAGCGCAACGCCTTGATCAACCCACTCCTGAAGTTAACAACATTCCAGGAGGTGTTCACCGAAAGAACTACTTTTGGCATTTCAGACACATTGATCTTCGCTCATATGGGGCCATCTCCTCCCAAGAGCCGATCTACAAAAGCCCTAGGTGAACGCAGAGTTAGGGCTTTGCCATAGAGGCTGAATCGGTCGCCCGTTTCGATCACCCGCATCAACGCGCTTGCGAGTTCGGCGGCACCAAACTCTCCCGTAATCTCAACTCCCGGTAGCAAGTGGAGATCTCCCGCGCATGGCGTAGTGACTATACCAGGAACTCCACAAGCCATCATTTCCAGGATAACATTGGGAAAGCCCTCGCTTATTGATGTAAGCAGACCGGCTTTCGCTGCGCGAAATAACGGAAACGGATTGTCTCTGTGGCCGGCGAAATTTACGCGTGCGGCTAAACCTTGTTCTCTTGCGTATACTCGCAGCTCGGCATCCATTGGACCCGCGCCGATCATTGTTAACCCAAAATCCCCCGCATTTCTTTTCTTTAACTCTGCAAGGACGTCAATCGCCATCTTAGGGCGCTTTACGTCTATCAATCTCCCACACCACACTATCTGGGGACGTTCCGCAAATATTTTTGTATCCTGCTCCGACAGCTTGTCTACGGATTTCCTTCCAATAAAGTCGGCGTCTACCGGATTTGGGACAATAGACAACTTTCCGAAGGCCTTCCGAGGCAGCACATCAGTCAATTTTCGCTTCATGTAGCCTGTCTGCGCCACGATCATGTCCTGGCTTCCATAAGTGGAATAGAGCATCCTGTACGCTAGACCGCGAACGCCAGCAAAACGGTCCAAGAGAACGGTTGATTCTCGTGCGACAAGCCGGCTAGTTCGTACAACCCCAGCGCTTCGAGCGCCGGCCAAAAAAGAATTGACTCTGGTATGGCTCGAAAAGACTAGATCATATTTGTGCCGGACTAATCGCGGGACGAGGAAAAATTCGCTCAAAATTTTTCCGCCGCCGTATCCGTAGCTGAGCCGCACACCATTTCCATCAGGGTCGGCAATATGCTGCTTCAACTGCCTTCCCAAAACGGCAATTTCCACGTCCCACTCTGAGCGGCTCGCGAGTTCGTGAGCAACTAGATTTATGATGGTTTCGGCGCCGCCGGTAAGCTCAAGTGGAAGCGCGACAAGCGCGCGCCTCTTGCACCCTGGCCGGGCTAGCGTCCTTCGCTGAGGCCGCATCAATGCATGCGCCGAAAAACATACGCATAGGTCTCGGCAGCGTCAGCGCCAAGAAAAACGGCCGAAACGCCCTGCCAAACGCGCCAAGCGAAAAATGCAGGAACGAACGCATAAAAGTATGTGCTCGTCCAAAACAATCGGCGCTCGACTAATTCTAAGCCATTCTGGGCGGCTATTCTTTCCACCTCACTGGGCAAACATTTGTCATAGAAGGCCGGAAATCCATCATGTCCCAAACTTTTTTTTGGAAAAAGATTGAAAAGCAACCAGCGTTTTACCTTCTCAGGCAGAACACGGTTCAACCGGGCGAAAATTGCGTTCCGCGAGGGCGAGAAAATCGCAATCAGACCTCCTGGCTTAGCGCAGCTAGCAATAGCGCGTAGTGCTCCAGTGCCATCTCTGACGTGTTCAAGCGTCGCCTGGCAAATAACAAGGTCAGCATCGCCTCTTCCAGAAAAGATCGTGAGATCGGCCTCGATCCGCTCGTCGTAAGCCCCTTGGGGAGCCTTCGCGAGTTCACCACCTTCGAGGTCAAGCCCAACGACAGTGAGGTTTAGCCTTTGCTTGTCTGACAGGCTCACAAAAGGTCTCGCCCCTCCCCCCAAATCATAAACCAGCGCATTCTGGGTTAATAGCCGAGGGGCTATCTCGGTCGCGAACGTCCGATTGCCATCAGTGCGAAAGCGCTCCGGCAATAGCCGGTCGCAATACTCAGATATGGCTACGTTTTTCTGAAGAAACCAGCGTAACATCTATCTTTTCCACCATCGATTCAACTTTGCTGCGGCAAAAGCTAAACTAGCCATTAGTTCAAACCGCAATGCTGAGTTTCCCATCAGCCGTACATTGCACTTGACTCAACTTGCACCCTCCGAACGACCCTTTGTAGCCTTCGTCATCTCGCCGCGACCATCATCCAATATCGCGCTCTTCAGCAGAACAAATGAGCACGCCGCTGCCAACAAATAGCCTGTCAAAAAAGCCACCTCCGCGCTGTACCGCAAAGATAATGCTAAACCTACAGCAGAGATAAGACCAGATACTGACGCGCCGATTGCATACGCGTATGTCAACTTTAACGTGCTATGCGATCGAAGCGCAAATGGGTCAATCACAACCTTTTTAGTTCTATTTATCAGAACAGCAGCCGATAATATTGTAAAACTTAGGGGGTCAAATGAATTGTCGAACCACTTTCCACCATAGCCCGAGAAGAACAAGAGGACGATTCCCGCAGCCGATACCGCGGCCAAAACGGCTGCGACAGCCGCTCCCGTCAACAATCCGCGCTTAAACTCCCTAATGCCTCCAACTGCGGCATGAGAAAACGCTCTCGGCACAAACACGAAACTGGCTGCATTCATAAGAAAGCCAACTGACCTTTGGGCAAGATCAACGCAGAACGAGAACACTCCGAGTTGGTCATGGGAGCCAAGGATCATAACAATGTATCGAAGGCCTACAAACAATCCGTTTTCGGCTAAATTGCTTAAGACGTAAGCATGACCTGTGACGAGCGATCTTCCAAGATATGATAGCCGCGGGCGCCTCAGGTCCAAGGGACCCACGAACCAAAAAGAGATTATCGCTCCCACGAAGTAGCTCACAGAGAACGCAACGAGGGCAGCCTGAACTTTCGCGTCCCCCGAAACCAGAAACATGACTAGCGCCTGATAGGTCAAAGCCTGCCCTATTGCAGACCAGCCGTACGCCCACAAGCGAAGTTGAGATCTAAGTATTTCTTGCAGAGCAGTATGAAGTCCAAAAGTCGCTATGATGGAAATAGCAACGACACTGCCAGACCGAAAGCTTTCCGTTATGATCGCGCTCACGGCGACAAGTACTGACAAACCAAACAACACTACCAGTACGCTAGATATGTATTCCCGTTCCAGTCCATATACTTTCATTTTAGCGGATGCGGGCATTATGGAATAGGTTGCAACCCCGAATACCATGGTCGAAATAAACGAAACGGTTGCGATTACCGTGCTAAATATTCCATAATCATTTGGTTGCAAAACATGTCCAAGATAAAATAGTGTGTATAAGTTTATTATCCCAGGTACTACTCTAATGACCAGAGACTCTCCCAACCTACGCAGATTCTCTCTTATCATGAACTGAAACTCGAAACGGATTTTCTAAGAAAAACGGGAACACTTAGAGAAAGGAAAATCACACTTGAGATCACCGCCTTCGATAAAAATTTCTTCGAGAAATACCTACCAAGGAAAAAGGCCCTTATGTAGTTGCAGTTCAACAAAAATATAGGATAGGGATTTTCCCTCTGTAACTGCCTAATTTTCGCTGACATACCATCCGCCAAATACCTCTTCCGTCCAATGTCAATATTTACGCAATTCACATCGTATTGCAAAGCTATTCTAGACCAGAGTAGCGAAGTAGGAACTCGTCTGAAATTCCCGGCAGGTGGCGTCGCAGCCAATTTCAATAGCCGAGTCTTGATGATCTCCTTTTTATCGCCGACTACCCTTTCGTCGGCTCGGATTTTAATCAGATTTGAGCGTGCGGTCGGAAACGAGTTTGCGTTAGCACGCTCGTCACTGATCACCATTGAAAACACAAATCCTGCGATCTTGTCCTCCCTTGCCGCGGGTCCCACGAGCAGATCTACGATCCTTGGCAAGTTATTAGTGAAACATTCGTCATCATCATCGAAAATCATGGCATACTCGCCGGCAGCCGAGCGAATAGCTGAAAACATCGCCGATGCCCTACCTTTGTTTTGGCTGTGTGTGACAACCAGCCTCGTTTCGCTCGACGCGATCTCGTGCAAGGCTTCGCAAGTGCCGTCGGTTGAGCCATCGACATGTACACACACCTGCAGGCGGCTTTCTGCTTCCAATAGACGCTGGACCAGTTCTGTGACTGCGTCCCGCCGATTGAACGTCGGGATACAGACGCTCAGAACTGGCCTATCTAGTCGCCCAGTTCCTGACCCATCATATTCAATCATTATACGTCTTTGATGTTCTACTGAACGCCGAAATATCCGAGATACCAATCGACAAATTTTCTAACTCCAAGCGTCACAGGTGTGTCAGGCTTGTAGCCAACCGCGTCAATCAGGCCAGAGACGTCGGCATAGGTGTCTGGCACGTCGCCAAGCTGCAATGGCAGCAGTTCGACAGCCGCATTCCTGCCAAGCGCCTCCTCCAGAGCCTCGACATATGCCGTTAGCTTTACGGGATTGTTGTTGCCTATGTTGAAGATGCGCCAGGGTGCACTGCTGGTTGCAGGGTCCGGGTCAGCTGAGTTCCAGTCCGCATTCGGAGCTGCAGGCTGGTCGCTTGCACGAATAACGCCCTCAGCAATGTCCTCGACGTAGGTGAAGTCGCGTGTATGATTGCCGTTGTTGAACAATTTGATGGGCTCCCCGGCAAGGATACTTTTGGTGAACAGGAAAAGCGCCATGTCCGGGCGGCCCCAAGGACCATAGACGGTGAAGAAGCGAAGCCCGGTGGTGGGCAGGCCGAACAGGTGGCTATAGCTGTGTGCCATCAGTTCGTTCGCACGCTTTGTCGCCGCATAGAACTGCAGCGGATGGTCGGCAGGGCGATGCTCGGAAAAAGGCATGTTGGTATTCGCCCCATAAACGCTTGAGGTACTAGCATATGTCAGATGAGCCACACGACTGGCGCGGCACGCCTCAAGTATGTTGGTGTAGGCGATAATGTTGCTTTCCACGTAGGCATGAGGGTTCTCCAGGCTGTAGCGAACCCCAGCCTGGGCAGCGAGATGGATCACGCGATCAAATGCATGAGCAGCAAAGCAGGCATCCACCACGCCCTTTTCAGCCAGATTGCCGCGGATGAAATGAAAGCCAGAATTAGTTCTGCGGTTCGCTTCGTCCAGCAACCGCAATCTCGCTTCCTTGATTTCAGGGTCGTAGTAGCTGTTGACACTGTCTATTCCGACCACTTCATCACCGCGCTCCAGCAAACGCTTCGATACGTGATAGCCAATAAACCCAGCGGCGCCGGTCACCAAAATTTTCATCAGAAGCGTCCATCCGTGATTTCCTTGGGAAACAAGCCCTTGATGTCGTAAATGACACCCGGGATCTTGCGAAGCGCTTGTAGACCGGCAGCACCCAGCGCGTGAAATTGCCTGTGCCCCACCGCCACAATCACGCCATCATAAGGCCCCGCGGGCTTGTCCTTCACACTGAACACGCCGAGTTCTCGAGCACATTCCTGCGGATCGACCCAAGGGTCCCAGAGATCAACTTGGGCGTTATACTCCTTCAATTGTGCAACCAAGTCGGCAACCTTGGAATTTCGCAAATCCGGGCAGTTTTCCTTGAAGGCTGCGCCCATCACAAGAACTCGGCTACCAACGACGGGTATTCCTTTGCGCATCATCAGGCGGGCTGTCTGGTCCGCTGCGTGTTTTCCCATGCCGTCGTTGATTCGACGGCCGGCGAGTATGACCTCTGGATGATAGCCGAGTTCTTGCGCCTTATGGGTGAGATAGTAAGGGTCTACGCCAATACAGTGCCCCCCGACGAGGCCGGGTGTGAACCGCAAAAAGTTCCACTTCGTGCCGGCGGCTTGCAGGACCTCTGACGTGTCTATGCCAAGCTTGCCGAAGATCAGCGAGAGCTCGTTCATCAGAGCTATGTTGAGGTCTCTTTGTGTGTTCTCGATCACCTTCGCCGCCTCTGCGACAGCAATGCTGCTCGTCCGATGCGTGCCCGCAGATACAATCGACGCATATAACGCATCAATGGCGTTGGCGGCCTCTGGGGTTGACCCGCTGGTGACCTTCACAATTGTCTGCAGCCGATGCTCGTGGTCGCCCGGATTGATGCGCTCGGGGCTATATCCCAAAAAGAAGTCTACATTGTAGCTCAGGCTGGAGTGTTTCTCGATAAGCGGTGCACACACCTCTTCCGTGCAACCGGGATAAACAGTTGACTCAAAGATGACGACTGCCCCGCGAGAGATGACCTCACCAACCATCGTTGATGCACTAACCAACGGCCTGAGATCAGGGCGGTTAGCTTTGTCGATCGGCGTGGGAACTGTTACAATGAAAATTCCGCAGTCGCGCAGGTCATCTTTGTTCGTCGTAAATTTCAGCCGCGACGCCAACCTGATTTCTTCACGACTAGCTTCGAGCGTGTGGTCTTCTCCACGCCTGAGGGAATCCACCCTAGCCTGGCTAATATCGAATCCGACCACATCTTTTGTCGCAGCAAAGGCGATTGCCAACGGCAGGCCAACGTAACCTAGCCCGATGATGGCAATTTTTTTGGACTCTAAGTTCATTCTGTCTCCTGCCTACGTTTGTGGACTCGGTAATCGCATGCCCGATCTACTAGCAATTCTACTTCGCATCAAATAGAAGTGATTCTTGTCTAACGTCGATCCTTGCACTCAAACCCGCCAATCCTTGGGGCAAGCTGCACGTCCTTCTCCCCATCGTGCCGAGTGATGCGGTCGATTTCTGCAACACGTCGCATCCCGTTTTCGAGGGACTCTCGGGTAGGATAGGTCCGGTTGGAGGTATCTACGGTCCACCTCGTCCAGCAGTTGGTAGATTGCGAATCGATGTTTGGTTGGTCTGCCGACAATCCTTAACCTCGATGCACCTCGCGATGCTAAGCTCCACAAAACCACGGACCGCGGTTTCTCGACAGCAAGGGTATTTATCTGGAGCACCATGGGCGCCTCCCTTTCCGCCCGATGCCATTAGCACATATCAAATTGCAGCAATCAGACTGCAATTTCGGAGCCGCTTGCAAGCTTTTATCGAGCACCAAAACCTGTCAGCATCGTTCGGATGGTGCGAAACACAATCAGAACGTCGAGCCAAGGGGAGAAATTCTTGATGTAGTAGAAGTCGTAGTGAAGTTTTTCCAGGACATCGTCGACGGCCGCGACGTGGCCTTGGTTGACTTGCGCCCATCCGGTAATGCCGGGCCGAACGATGTGGCGGTATCGATAGAATGGCAGCTCGGCCTCGTACCACTTGGAGAGTACGAGTGCTTCCGGGCGCGGTCCGATCCAGCTCATCTCGCCACGCAGGATGTTGAAGGCCTGCGGCAATTCATCGATCCTGGATTTTCTCAAGAACTGCCCAAGGCGCGTGATGCGCGCATCGCCGGCCTTTGTGATGGCCTCTTCCTTTTCATCGCCAACCGGGGCGCCGAGTTTCATTGTCCGAAATTTGTAAACTTCGTAGATCTTTCCTCTGTAACCCATTCTCTCTTGCCTGAACAAGGCCGGACCAGCTGAGTCAAATTTTATCGCTGCCGCCACGAACAAGAGCAATGGCGAAAAACCCACCAGAATAACTAGTGCCGCAATCCAGTCAGCCGCCTGTTTGATCTTTAAATATGCCTGGTTAGGGTTCAGAGATCCCAAGGTATTTTCGGAAAGGTGTTGTATTTCCACTCGGCCTGTAAGCGATTCGCTGATTTGTTTGACATGGTAGACCGGCGTTCCCGAGAGCGCGCGATCGGCAATATACCGCTCCCATTCATCCGAAAGATCGGCTCGAAGATCGGCCACCACACCGCTGGCATGTTCGACAATCGTCTCGGGCGACTGAATCCGGTGCCAACTAACGCCTGGTATGCTTTGCAGCCTATCGACATCTCCACCGGGGATTACTGCCAGCCGGTATGGGTCGAGCCGACGCGTGGCCAAGCTCAAACCAAAATACCACAATGTCGACTGAAAGAGACTCGCCGCGGCCTGGAAGCGGCTATAGTCGAACCTGAAAAAGAAGATGGCCATGAATACGAGGCCATAAGTCAGGGCGAAGGTGGGCAGGATGTAACCAGCTGCCGCCACACCCGGAAAATTGCCGATGCGCTTGTAAAGCAGGTAACCCGACGTGTGAGCCATGAAGGCAGCAAGAATCGTAGCTTGCATGTTCGTTGACCAGATTACTTGTTGATCGAACGACATTCGGACCATCGCGGGGACCAGGATCGCGAACGTCAATCCGCCAAGCAGCTGAAAGCGCATCCGAAGCAGAAGATGCCTCTGCCTGGGCAGGTTGATAGTGGAGGTGTTCAAATTGCCACTCGCGAACCGGGTCCTACGAAAACCTGACATTCACCTGACAAGATGCCGCTCTCGGCCAACGCTCGAATAGGCTATGCCTTCCTTCACGACATCCTCACCTCGGTAAACGTTTCGAAGGTCAACCATCACTGGCATCGCCATGAGTGCACGGAGCCGCTTGAGATCCAATGACCGAAAGGCATTCCACTCGGTGACGATCACTATCGCATGGGAGCCGTCGGCTACCGCGTAGGCGCTGTCCCCGAATTCAATGCCGTCGATCAGCTTGCGCGCCTGCTCCATGCCGACCGGGTCATACGCCTTGATCGAAGCGCCCGCATCCTTCAGCGCCTGAATGATGGCTAATGAGGGGGCGTCGCGCATATCGTCGGTGTTTGGCTTGAACGTAAGGCCGAGGACACCAATGGTCTTGCCGCGAACCGAGCCCCCGCAGGCATCGACCACTTTGCGCGCCATCGCCCGTTTACGCTGGTCGTTTATCGAGACCGTCGTTTCAATAAGCCGGATGGGACTTGCCGCGTCCTGCGCTGTCTTGACCAGCGCTAGCGTATCTTTCGGGAAACAGGAGCCGCCGTAGCCCGGCCCCGCGTGAAGAAACTTTGCGCCGATGCGATTGTCCATGCCGATGCCCCGCGCGACGTCCTGCACATCGGCTCCCAACCGCTCGCAGAGATCGGCAATTTCGTTGATGAAGGTGATCTTCATCGCCAGAAATGCATTCCCTGCATATTTGGTAAGCTCCGCCGTACGTCGGCTCGTATAGAAAATCGGCGCGGCATTCAGCGAGAGCGGACGGTAGACCTCGCCCATCACTGCCTTGGCCGCTGTGGCGTCGGTCCCGACAATGATGCGATCAGGTCGCTTGAAATCGTCGATCGCCGATCCCTCGCGAAGAAATTCCGGATTGGAGACCACCGCAAAATCGGCCGCTGGATTCTGCTCGCGGATAATTCGCTCGACCTCGTCACCAGTACCAACAGGCACCGTCGATTTCGTCACAACGACCGTAAATCCCTTCAGCGCCCGGCCTACTTCGGCCGCCGCGTCATAAACAAAGGATAGATCGGCAAAACCGTCGCCACGTCGCGACGGCGTGCCCACGGCAATGAAGACGACATCCGATTGAGAAACCGCGTCCGCCAGATTGTCGTCGAAACGCAAGCGACCTTGCAAAGCGTTGGTCGTGACGAGCTCTTCGAGCCCTGGCTCATAGATTGGTATCTTGCCGCCCTTGAGCATGGCAAGCTTTTCTGGATCGCGATCGATGCAGCAGACCTGATGGCCAAAGTCGGCGAAACAGGCGCCCGAGACAAGCCCAACATAACCGGCACCAATCATTGTTATTCGCATGCCACGTACTCCCAATCGGCGCGGATGAGGCGATCTCGCAGAGCGCAAGTCTTATCAACCGACGGCTACCGCACTCCAGGGTGAATCCCCGAGAGCGGATACCACAACAATTACATCACGGCGCCTTGATGGTGGCGCTACGCGATCGCAACGAGTTCCCTTGAATCCATGTCAACAGGGATCTCGCCATTCATGATGGCAACCAGGACTGGGGCCCTTCCGGCTGGATCGAGCCGGTCAAGGCGACCGATCATCTCCGCGAAAGGACCTGAGAGAATCCGAACCGAGGCGCCTGCAGTAAGGCCTCCACTGAAATCAAGCAAGCCGTCCTTGCCGGTCAGAGCGATGAACCGCTCCACCAGTCCCGAGGGGGCCGGCAATGGCCGTTCACCCTGCATGATGAGGGAGCGCACACCGAAGGTTCCGTTGGCCGAGCGCCACCGCTGCAGCGCAACATCGAGGGCGATGAACATGTAACCTGGAAAATAGGCTGCCGGTCGCGTCTCGACGCGCCGGGCATGACGAACGGTCCTCTCGCAGCGCGGTGTAAACGGGTGAAACCCCTGTAACCGGAGATGCCGTTCGGCGACGTCTTCCTTTCCCGGAAAAACGCTGGGGGCATACCAGCGCGCTGCGGCGCCGACCGCGGGCCGTTGCAACGATGAAGTCGCCTTAACAGTTGTTTTTTCCGGGGTGATCACAAGTATCCTTCTCGGCGGTCTTTGGCACGGTCGGGGCAAGCGTTACGACAGCGCGAAAATACCAGCAAGCAACCATGTCGCGAGAATCGATGCCGTTGGTCGAATCCTATTAATTGTCCACTACTTTAGCTGCGCCTAAAAGTCATCGCGCCGCTTTCTTTTTAGCTATCCAGCAGCGGTATCGAGCAATTGTGTCGATATGTAGCTGCTTGGTAACGCTGACTCGCGACGAACCGCAGGCTCTTCTGGTCCTTAATCGGTCGATTTGAACATTGTGTGACGGTTATCGTTAGCAAAGTGTTACCGACCGCTTGGCGGTGGCCTGCTTCGACGAGAACTCGCAGCAGGCCGTCGCGGAAACGGGACCACGATCACGTCCTGTGGTTGCGGGGACTCGATCTGTGCTGCGCCCGATCGACAGGAATTCAGGGGCGCCTGAGCAGCGACCAGACGGCTGGCACAAGGCTCGCCGCCAGGGCGACCTTGATCAGGTCGCCGACGATGAAGGGCACGACGCCGAACTGCCATGACTTTTCCGGGCCGATGAGCAGCGCCAGCCAGGCAAAGCCCATCGCCATCATGGCACTTTCGGCAACCAGAATCGCGCTGAAGAGCTTGACCGGATGGCGATCCCAGCCGCGATCGGCGGCCCAGCCGACGATCGCCGCCATGACGAGGAAGCCGGCAAGATAGCCGCCGGTCGAGCCGAGCATGTAGGCAATGCCGAGGCCCTTTTCCGGCGTGCCCTGGAAGACCGGCAAGCCGATGGCGCCCTCCGCCATGTAGAGAAGCAGCGTGGCGACGCCGAGGCGCATGCCGAATGCGGCTGATATCAGAAACACGGCCAGGGTCTGCATCGAGATGTCGACCGGTCCGAGCAAAACCCTAGTCTTGGCCGACAAGGTCAGCACCAGCGTTCCAACGATCGCCAGCAAAAGCTGCGTCGCCAGGCGGGCCGCGCCCTTTTCAGGCAGAGCGAGAGAAACAAGCGGCGTCGTTGCAATTGCCATGGTCTTCCTCATTGCGGACTGCCGCAGATCGCGGCCTTGCGTTTTCCTATATTGGCTTCCGTGTTATGCGGCAATCGGTTTTGCCGACATCGGTTTTGCCGCCTCTGGAACAGGGCTGAACTGCCATGGCGCTGAAATTCGACACAGACTTCGACCCGGCCTACGGCCAGGGCGTGACCGTTGCGCCCGACGTGGTTCGGATCACCGCGAAAAATCCCGGCCCGTTCACATTCTACGGCACCAACAGCTACATCGTCGGGCGCGAGACGCTGGCGGTGATCGATCCGGGGCCGGATGACGAGGCGCATCTCAAGACACTGCTCGAGGTGATCGCAGGCAGGCCGGTCAGCCACATTTTCGTCAGCCACACGCATCGCGACCATTCTCCGCTGGCAGCGCGGCTAAAGCAGCACACCGGTGCGATTGTCCTGGCCGAGGGTACGCATCGGCCGGCGAGGCCACTGCGCATTGGCGAAATCAATCCGCTCGACGCCAGCGCCGACACCGCCTTCAATCCGGATATCGCGCTTGCCGACGATATGGTGGTCGACGGCGACGGCTGGGCGATCAGAACGGTGCCGACCCCGGGCCATGCCGCCAATCATGCAGCCTTTGCGCTGGAAGGAACCGGTATCCTGTTCTCGGCCGATCACGTCATGGCCTGGGCGACCTCCATCGTTGCGCCGCCCGACGGCGCCATGGCTGACTATATGGCCTCGCTGGATCGGCTGATCGAGCGTGACGACCGCCTGCTGCTGCCCGGCCATGGCGGGCCGGTGACAGCGCCGCGCAGCTTCATGCGCGCGTTGAAGACGCATCGCAGGATGCGCGAGCAAGCGATCCTGGAGCGGATCAGAAGCGGCGACCGGACGATCATGGAGATGGTCGCGGCGATCTACCGGGATACCGATCCGCGCCTGCACGGCGCGGCCGGGCTGTCGGTGCTTGCCCATCTCGAAGACCTGGTGGCGTGCGGCCTCATCACCACCGACGGCGACCCGGCGATCGACGGCATTTTCACTCCTATGGCATAAGCACTGTTCGCCCGGGGTCGTGCCGACCCGGCCTGCGACTTCCTGATCCAGTTCGGCAAGCAAATCGACGATACGGGCCGCAGTATCGCCAAGGTCGTAGCGTCCGGAACGAGAGGCCGAACGCATGTCGACGGTGGCCGCATCGCCGTCGTCGGTCACGCGGACAGCGACATCGGCGGGAAGGCTGAGGACGAACTCTTAGCCAGGGCGTTGATCGTCGCCTCGCCTTGCCATTCGCGTCGGGAAACGGTCCTGAGGCTGCCGATCCTGCGCCCAGCGGATCGGACTTCCATCGACGGTCGATGGCTGTGTCCAACCGAGAGAACGCAAACCGCTGCGCTGCCTCAATGAAATTTTCATACGACAGTGACTCCCAGGATCGAAGATTTCTATAAAACGCGTGGAGCTTTTAGCAAGCTGCCTCTGCTTAATCGAAAATCTGATCCTGAACACCCAATCAGTGCGCCGGCGGAAGATCGCTTTCAGCTAAATCGGCTACGCTCGTGTTGAAGTCGGAAGAAGATGATCGAAGGAATGGCCTCCCCGTTGACAGTATTCTGGCGTGGTGACAGAGGATGGCACCCTTTAACTGATTGGGCTAATCTGCCCGAATGAAGCTGTGTCTACTTACCTACGACTGCCCTCACTTAAAAACGTTGCAGGTCCACAACGCCCTGCACCAGCAAGGTATCCTAGATGTCGATTTCCTGCTCATGCCTTTTACACGGAGAACGAATCGCGATGTTTTATGCCAACATCGGCCGGAGCAGTTTTCCGGGCCGATCCCGCATCAAATCGCCGCGGTTTCGGGCGGATCAGTCTACCCATACCGCGATTGGCCTGCCCTGCTGGACAGGTACGACTACTTTCTCGTGTGTGGAGCAAATCTCATTGAGGCGGAGTTCGCGAACAGCGGCAAAATACTCAATGTGCACGCCGGACTCATTCCAGCCGTCAGAGGCTTGGATGCCTTCAAGTGGGCGATACACAGAGGGCAGCCGCTCGGAAACACCCTCCATCGCATCAATGCAGAGACCGACGCCGGGGAAGTCCTCGCCCACATGTCGACCCCGGTTTTCATGGATGACAGCCTCGAAATACTGGCTGCCCGCCACTACGCTAACGAGATCTGGATGCTTTCCAATTTCCATCGGGTTATGGCTGTAGGCGAGAAGCAACCGAACTTGGTGCCTGCTGCGCCAACGAAGCGAATGTCCGTATCTGTTGAAGTTGAGATGATCAGCTTCTTCACTGCCTACAGAGCGCATCATGCCGTCGGCAGACCAGACCTTGGAGCGCACTCGGCCAATTAACGTGGTCCAGATTGACTCAACGTCTGGTGGAGCCGCTAGCGTACCGTTTACGATATCGAAATTACTTTGGTCATAGTTTAGGTGTCCGTTCGGTTCGGGAACACTACCAGTTGGGATTACAAATGTCAGACGAGCAAAAGACATATAGGCAGGCCGAGAATATCCGGGAAAAGAAGCGGCCTGACGTGGCCTTATTCGACCCTTGGGCCAAACATTTCGTCTCCCAAAACGGACGTAGTGACTTCCAAAAGGCGCTGGAATCCTCCGTAAGAGACGAGTTTTAGTCCCCGGCGAACGCGGACCACACAGGCAAGGCTCATAATGCGACGGTGGTGTGACAGCATCGCCAGTGGGAGCTTACCTAGAACTGGGCGACGCTGTGGTCCATGTCGGCGGCACTGGCGCAGCGATAAACGGTCTTGGACTCACTATGGATTTCATCGAATACTAGGAAACAGGGTGCCACCACCTAAACCTTCAGGAACACCGAAGTACCGCCAGCACTCGCTACCTCTTTGAAGCCTTGGTCAATTATACCGCGCTTGAGTTCATCTGTCGCGGCGGTGCCGGAAAGCTTCGGGTGAAACTCGATGATGAGCTTGTCGAAATGCCAGAAGTCGGAGGCCGGTATGGAAGTTTCGGCGCCCTCGATGTCCATGATCAGCACATTGGGCGAGAAAGGCAGATCGCGCAGCAGGGTCGGGACAGACAACATCGGAACGGTGCCGCGCTCCAGCTCATTGTCGCGGGCCAGTGTGCTTGACGACCAGAAGTTCTTGCTGATCCCGAAGCTGATCTCACCGTCCGACGCCCTGACTGCAACATTCTTCCATATTGGGAAGGGAACACTGCTCAGCCGGAAATTTTCGCGCACGATCTTTCCAAGGCGCGGGTTCGCCTCAACCATGCAGTAATGCGAAACGCCGATGTTCTTTATGATGGTGATTGCCATGAAGATTGAACTGCCAGCCTCGATCACCTTGTCTGTCTTGGTGATGAACTTTTCGGCAAGCTCAGCATCTCGCGTCTCGTAGCCGCGAAACATCACATAACGCATACGGCTAGAAACACCCTCCAAGGAAAGGGTGGCTCCTTCAACGGTGACACTTTTCTTCCCCGCTGTTGCGGCTGCAAACGCGTAGTCACGAACGGTTCTGGCTACATTGGTGATCATGAGCGTGCCCCATTGACAAGCGCTATCGCCGCCTTAATCCTCGGCTCTGCTTCGCCTCGAATGTGGCGATAGGCATCGATCAGGGCTGCCAGATAGCCAATGGTGAAATCTATGTCCGGCGGACTCGCTTTGTAATTGTCGATCCTGTCCCTAAGCCAAGTCGCTAAGCGCGTTTCATCGAGGTCAACGACCCACCATCTGGTTTCAAATTCATATGTCCGCCTCAGGAAAGTGAGGCGCGATACAATCCTTTCGGAACGGAATAGTCAACGCTAACGTAGCCGTGTACTTGACCTTTGGAGAAGCACAGATGACGATGACGGCGCCGTCCGTGATGCAGCGAGGGGAGCCGACTTGATACTTGTCCTTTGGGCCGCCGTGATAGGCGCCATAGTTGTCTGCTACATTAACTTCCCGGCTGTCTCCGTGCCTTGGATCGGGGTTGTCGGGCTGTTTTCCTACACCATACCGGCTCTGGTCGGGCTCACGAGCCCGGTTATGCCGACCGGAATGGCTGCCCACTTCGCCCCGGCCTCGGCTCATGCGACGAGTGTCATGGCGATCGTGTGGATATCGTTTGCCGCGTCCATAGCCATCGCAAATTCGCTTGGCGTTATTGTTCGAAATCCAATCCGGGTGGTGCCGCACCCGCGCTACGTTTCACGTTTCCTTACGCTGATCTTCCTTCTCAGCGCCGGTATATTCGCGTCCTACGTGGCGAGGCAGGGCACCGGATGGTTTCTTCAGAGCCGTTCGGAACTCGGGTCCGCAATCGGCGTCGACTGGCTGATCTGGAAATGGAGCAATGCCTTAGGGCTGATCGTTGCCGCGTATTTCTTTAGTTGGTCCCGACTCTCTAAGGTCTACGCGGCCTATTTTGCCACAATGATCGTGATCAACATGATCGCCGGGGATCGAACCACGCCCGTTATCGCCGTGATCGGCGCTATCTTTTCTGTGAGTTGGGGAATGCCCATATCACGAGCGGTGTTATCGCCTAAAGCGTGGCTCAGCGGTGGGGTTGTCCTCGCCATCGTCTTCCTCGCCAAGCCGTTCTATGTTGCTATGAAGACCGGGCAGTCCTTCGGCTACGTGTTCGACAGCATGTCGACGATGGCGTTTCAGTCTGGCTGGGAAGCCTTTGCAACGCATGAATTGCTTGAGCGAGTTACGGCCCTGGGAGTCTCTTATTCCCCATGGGCCACCCTTCGGGACAGCCTGGCTCAATTTTTGGTGATGCCATCAGCATTCGGTTTCGACAGTACCGGTTATAACGAGTTGATCCAAACTCAGATCGTTAGCTACGCGACCTATGGATTAGCATCGAACTTCTGGGCTCACTGGTGGTCGATGTTTGGCCTGGTCGGAGCGGTAGCCGGCGGGATGGTTTATGGGTTCTCCCTGATTTTCTTGAACAACAAGATCCTGCGCAGCGAAGGGACGGGGTTCTTCCTTTTCATGATGCTCGCCGCGATTCTAGGTGTTTATGTTCACCGGAACTCGCCGGAAAATATCCTTGCGCTGATGAGGCCGATCGTTCTTGCCTACGGGGTTGTCTGGCTGGCGATGCACGTCATTCCTTTGCGGGCGCAATATCGCGGAATGCAGCCTATGCCTAACCGGAATGATGGGTTCCGCGGCATCGTCTCATCACGCTCGTTTTGAACCCCAAGCATAGGACCGCGTCTGGGAAGCTGTCAGCCGTCGAATGGAATATTCTCCGGCTTTCTCGATTTCATCGACGGCAGCAACAACGCCATCAAATGTGCCGGGTGTGACGTCATCGAACACGATCATATCGTCCTTTGCCTGCAGCCGCGACACGCATTGGAATTCTTTCATCACGTCCTTTTTAGTGTGCTGTGCGTCAACGAAGGCAAAATGAATCCGATCGACCCCGAGCCTTGGCAATTGGAAGAGAGTGTCGCCTTGCAGGAAGACAATTTTGTCCAATAGAGATTGCCATGGCTGGAGGAGTTCCGCCCTGGTCTTCTTGCCTTCCTGATCGTCAATACAGTTCCAGAAGAAGCTTCTATGGTGAGGAAGGACATCCAGCGTGAGGATGTGACCAGCGACGCCTGCGTCCTCCAGTGCCTTGGCCATACATATTGCGGAGAAGCCCCGCGCTGTACCTGTCTCGACTATGGTGACAAAAGAACTCGGGTTCTCAGCAAGGTAGCGTCGCAATAAACTGTAAAGCACGCGTCCGTGAGGATACGCGAGTGGACTCTTCTTGATGGTGATCTGGGTGTGGAGGGCTAGATCGTCGAGCCACTCTCGGCTGATCGCGAAGCCGGTTTCTGCCTCGAGCTTATCAATTTCCGGGAAAGCGACCTGCCGCGTTTGTTCGAACAGCCGCAGATACTCCTGCTTTGAGGCGCGCGGGGACTTGCCAAACGGGTCCTCGTTCCAGCGACGATCGATCAATGCGGATAGACGGTCAAAGGCCATGCGACTGGCCGCGCCGATGAAATGTCTCATCTAGTAACCTTTTCGTTGTTTGGGATAACAGTGGCGCGTTGTCAAAAGACGGTAGTCAGTAGCAGGTAGAGCGTTACCACGCCCAAGATGAACATAAATGGATCATACCATTCTTGCTTGCGCGGAGGCTCGTCCTCGTCAAAACTGGGGCGTCTGTCCAGCATGGCGGCTCTTAGTGAAACCTATGCAGATCAAACGAAATAAGACGATCCACATTGCGAACTGGAAAGACCCGGGCCAGCCAGCCTTTTCGCGCCACTATCAGACTGTCCATGCGAAGCGTGTATTTCCCGGCATCGTGTGACCAGTTGATAATAACGGCATCGCAATCAACGGGTTTGCCCGCCATCTTTGATAGCGTCAGGAGGCCGGTTCTTTCCATCAGGATCATCGTCCCTGGTGGTGGCAGGGCGTCAGCGTCGCCAGAGAACTCGTAAAAATACGTATTGCTGAAATCCAACGGGTGCATGGCGCCGGTCCTCGATAGGTACGCCCCACAAAGGCGGCATCTAAACATACCCCAGCACCGAAAAGTCAATCCCCACAACTCATAGGTACACCAATGTCTGATCCGGCATGGCTTTCGACTGCCAAAAAGTATCTCGGGCAGCGGGAGGTCCACGGCCCGCAACATAACCCGCACGTCCTCCAATGGCGGAAGAACATGGGCGCGCCGTTCAAAGACGATGAAACGCCCTGGTGCGGGGCCTTCGTGGGGGGTGTTCTGGTCGAGACCGGCATCAAGCCGGTTGTCGGCGATGCCAGTGCGCAAGCTTGGCTGAAGCTCCCGGTTAAGATACCCAATCCAGCGGCCGGCTGCGTCGTCGTCTTCTGGCGCAAATCGCCGACCAGCGGCCTTAGGCCATGTCGGCTTTGTCGTCGGCAAGGACCAGGCTGGGCATATCATGGTGCTGGGCGGGAACCAAGGCGACATGGTGTCGATCAAGCCGTTCTCGACCGATCGCGTAAAGGTCTATCGCTGGCCCAGTGTCTATCCCTATCCGGAGCGCTTCAATCTGCCCGTCATCAGCAGTGATGGTCGCGTTTCCACGAACGAGGCGTGACGTGAACCTTCTCGCTCGCAACGTTCACAAGCCGATGGCTGATCTGGAAATGGAGCAATGCCTTAGGACTTATCGTCGCTACTTATTTTTTCGGCTGGTCGCGGTCATGCAAGCTCTATGCGATCTTTTTCACCACAATGATCGTGATCAACATGATCGCCGGGGATCGAACCACGCCCGTCGTCGCCGTGGTGGGAGTCATTGTCACGCTGAGTTGGGGAATGCCGATCTTTCGTGCTGTGTTCTCCATCAAGGCTTGGTTCGGTGCTGCCCTGGTCCTCGCCGTCATCTTCCTAGCTAAGCCGTTCTATATAGCGGTAAAAACTGGGGTGTCGTTCAGTTCCGTTTTCGACAGCAGTCGACGATGGCGTTTCAGTCTGGTTGGGAAGCCTTCCAAACGCATGAGCTGCTCGAACGCGTGCTTGCGTTGGGAGTTTCCTATCCGGCATGGGACACCTTGCGCAATTCCATGGCGCAATTGTTGGTCATGCCATCAGCATTCGGTTTCGACAGAACCGGCTATAATGAGTTGATCCAGACCCAGATCATCAGCTACGCGACTTATGGACTGGCATCGAATTTTTGGGCGCACTGGTGGTCTACGTTTGGCCTGGTCGGAGTGGTAGCCGGCGGAATGGTCTACGGGTTCTCGCTGATTTTCTTGAACAACAGGATCCTGCGCAGCCGGGGGACGGGGTTCTTCCTATTCACGATGCTAGCGGCAATTCTAGGTGTTTACGCTCATCGCAACTCGCCGGAAAATATCTTGGCGCTGATGAGGCCAATTGTTCTCGCCTACGCGGTAGTGTGGCTTGGAATGTACGTTGTGCCCTTGCACACGGCCTATCGACGCATCATGCCGTCCAGGATTCAGACTTGGGCTTTTGGAAAACGTAGAGGCGGGTGTGAAAGCTGAGTGGGCTAATCACCCTATCCACACCGGCCCTGATCATCCGGGCGAACGGCTGCTTCATATCGTAAAGCACCTGGAGAGGGGCGCGGAGAAAACCTGCCTCATCCTTCATTCCCTTGAAGCCCCCGCGAGGCTTTGACGAGATGAGCCGGAACCCGTGTCTCTCGAAGCCCTGGACGATCGATCCCGGGGACAGGATGAACTGATAGAACCCGGTGAGGTCGCGGCCATCAATAGAGGGGTATGATCCCATCTTCGCCTTCAGCCGGCGCAGTGGCGACATCGACGGAACCGTGATGAAGGCATAGCCGCCGGGACGCAGCACCCGATACATTTCGGCAAGGATTTGGTCATAGCCATCAAAAAAGTGCTCGATGACACCAAGCGACCAACAGCCATCGAAAAACTCATCGGAGAACTGGCGAAGGTCGCGAACGTCGCCGAGTGAAACCTTTAGCTCTGGCGCAATGCTGTTTACCAGTTCGACCGTTCTGGGCGCGTAGTCGATGCCGTAGGCATCAAAGCCGGAGTGATGAAGCCCGAACACTGTCTGGGCAAGGCCGCAGCCGGCGTCGATGACCTTAGCCCCCTTTGGCAATCTGGCGGCCGTCTCTTTAACGACGAAGCGATCCTTGCGCCGGACGGCCTTGGCAGCTTCGTCATTGGACCAGTGGTCATCCCAGAAGCCTTCGTCGGCAGGCCGGCCAACATACACTAGACGGCTGTTGGGCCGGTCATAATAAACTGAAACGGCTTCACGCCCCATACGTCACCTACAACGCCTTTCGAGGCGCCTTTCGAAGGCGGCATCTAAACATCTCCCGGCACTGAAAAGTCAATCCCCACTACCTGCCGTGATGGCCTGACGACGGACCCCCTGATGCCTTCGGGCAGAGAGGCGTCGCCGGGCCGGACCTTCTCTTGGCCCAACCGCCGGCGCGCTGCTCAACTGGTTCAGGGAGCTTTTGTGGCTGCTCATCGTGCTCAATTGCCTGAGAAACCTGTAGCAGCCTGATCCGCCTTCATTGTTCACGGCGACTACATCGCATCAGCTCATTTCACGGGCTCAGAACCGGCTGGAGCGCTCTTCCGGTTGAGGCGACTTCAGAGCCTGGCAAGAGCATTGCGGATTGGCCGGAAGTCGCGCGGCGGTCTCCAGCGCGACAAGCGAGGCTGTCATGGACAGATTGGGCAGCACGTCCTCCTGCAGCAATTTCTGGCGGTTGCGGTCCATATAGTCGTTAAAACCCGCCGTGACGAACGCACAGGGCACGAAGCAGGCGCCGATCTCGCGCGCCAAGGTGGCCTCAGGGGCGATGGAATGGTTGAGCACATCCGCCCCCATGCCGCGATAGGCCAAGGCTTCGGCCGGCGTTGTCAGCCGCGGCCCATAGCAATGGGCAGCCACCAGCTGCTGTTCGATGCCATGGACGCGGGATGGCCAATGGCGACGGGCCGTTTCGACCAGAACCGCCGCACATCTTGGGCATACGATCTGCTTGCCCGAACAGTCAAAACTCTGGCGATCCGGAAGCAGTGAAAACGGGGTCTGCGTCAGTTCGATGATGTCGGCGGGCACCACCATGTCGCCGGGCTGGATCGCCTTGTTGACAGCGCCAACGGTCGAGCAGGCGAGGACCTGCCGCACACCCGCTTGCATCAACACCCAGAACGCTCGGCGATGGCAGGAATGGTCGATATGGTCGCGGGGATTGCCGTGCGAATACATGCACAACGCGCGCTTTTCTCTGCCTTCGGCTGAAATCGAGGCATCGAACTCGAGCAACTTCCAGTTGTCGGAACGACCGAAAGGCGTTTCAAAACTCATGTCGCGCCGCAGCGTGCGCACGCCCTCGACTCCGACATCTTCCGGGAAGGCAAGCCCCCAGTTTGCCGACCCGGTGATGATGGCCAAGCCTACCTGAGGGATGTCAGTCGATCGGTCCGCCGGAGCACCGGCCGCGTGATGATTTTGGGGCATGCTTCCAGTCTCGGTCAGGATTTTTGGCGAACGGCCACGATCACGACGACGACCACAACAATAGCGGTCCACAATGTCGAGATCGCCGCAATGGTCGGATCGATCTGATCGCGCAGCGAGATGAACATGAGCTTCGGCATCGTGCTGTTGCGACCACTTGCGACGAAGATCGAAATCACGGACTCATCGAGCGACGTCAGGAAGGCCATCAAGGTCGCCGACAACAGGCTGAGCCGAAGTTGCGGAACGATTATTCCGCCAATGGCCCTGGCCCAGTCCGCGCCGAGGCTGCGCGCCGCCTGAACCTGGTTCCAGTCGAAGCGAGCCAGGGCCGGCAACAACACAATGCACGCCACCGGAACAGCCAGCACCACATGTCCGACCAGCACACCGAACAGCGTTCCGACCAGACGTTGCGCCGCCAGCACAAAGAAGAGGCCGATCGCCAGCAGGATTCCGGGGGTGACCGAGGGGGTGAGCAGGACGCCCTGGATGGAAGCCGCGGTCTTGCCGCCCAGCCGATTCATCGAGATGCAGGCGAGCAGCGCAAAAGGCACCGCGATCAGCGCCGTCAATGTCCCGAGGATCAGGCTGGTCCTGAGCGCTGCCATCCACGTCGCCGAGCCGAAGAAGTTCTCGTACCAGCGCAACGAGTAGGCTTGCGGCGGAAACTCGAGGAGGCTCGACGCCGAAAACGAAAGCGGCACCACCACGAGCGTCGGCAACATCAGAAATGCCATGACCAGAGCAGCAAAGCTCCACAGGACGATACGGGCGAGCCTGTTTTGCGGATAGGCTTCAAGCATGGGAGGCTGCCGCTGCGTTCTGGGCCAGCAGGCGGCGTGCCGCCAGCAGCATCACACCGATCAGCGCCATCAGAACGAGGAGCAGAATGCCCAGGACGCTCGCCGATCCCCAATCCTGAAAGGTCGATAGCGCACGCTCGATCCGGGTGGAGAGAGGATTTACCTTGCCGCCGCCAAGCACCGCCGGCGTGATGAAAAAACCGATGGAATAGATGAGGACGATGACCGAACCCGAGAAGATGCCGCCGGCCGAAAGCGGCATGATGACGGTGCGGATGACCTGCCCGAGCGTGGCTCCCATGCTCGCTGCCGCGCGAACGAGGTTTGGGTCGATATCGCGCATCGCGGCATAAACCGGCAGCAGAAAGATCGGCAGCATGTAGTGAACCATGCCGATCAGCGTCCCGGTGAAGTTGTAGACCAGCGGCAAAGGCTCCGCCGTCAGGCCCGAACCAGTCAAGGCCGCGTTGATCAGGCCATCACGCCGCAAGAGCACGAGCCAGCCATAGGTGCGCACCAGGATGGCGGTCCACAGCGGCAGCATGACGAAGGCCATCAGCACGTTGGCCACCCTTGGTCTGGCGCTGGCCAAGGCGAGTGCCAGCGGGATGCCCAGAAGAATGCAGATCGCCAGCGTGCCGAGGGACAGTTCGAGGGTGGTGACGAGCGCCGACCATGTCAGTCCGCTCGACAGCACTTTGGCGTAGTTGCCGACAGTGTACTCACCGCCTGTGGTCAAAAAAGATTGCCGGATGATCCAAAGGATGGGCAGTATCGCCGCCAGTCCAACGATGAACAGCGCCGGCAGCGAAAGCGAAAGAAAAAACCGCCGCTCGCGGCGCGCATCCGCCAAGAGCGCTGGATCCGCGGTGACGGTCACGCCAGCGCTCCCGGTATCGCGTGAACCTTCGCTGCTGGTGCATAGGCGGTCATCCGCTGACCGGCGGCAAGCTCGGCGCAGCCGCCGGCCAGTGCTGCCGGAATGCAGACAAGGACCTCCTGGCCACCGTCAAGCGCCAGCGTCAAAAGCCAGTTCTCGCCGCGGAACGCCTTGGCGCGCAGTGTTCCTTCGAGAGCCACTGCGTCTGCCCCGGCGAGCTTGGCATCAAGATGGAAGCTTTCGGCGCGAATCATCAGGGTCTCGCGTGACGCTTCGGCGCCGTCGATCCTGCGCACCGAGCCCGGCGGCACAATGTTTGCTTCGCCCATGAACTCGGCGACGAAGCGGGTCGACGGACGATCATAGATCCGCTGCGGCGTATCGATCTGTTGGATGCGGCCGGAGTTCATCACCGCAATCCGGTCGGACATGATCAGCGCTTCGCGCTGGTCGTGTGTCACATAGATTGTGGTGATCCCCAGGTCATCGTGCAGACGCCGGATCTCGTACTGCATGGTTTCGCGCAGATTCTTGTCGAGCGCCGACAGCGGCTCGTCCATCAGCATCACGCGCGGTTCGAAGACGATTGCCCGCGCCAATGCCACCCGTTGACGCTGGCCGCCGGACAGTGCGGCAACATTGCGCTCCGCCAGGCCATCCAGCTTGACGCGGGCCAGGGTGGCAAGCGCCCGCTGACGCGCCTCCGCTCTCGGCGTCTTGCGCAGCGCCAGCGGATACGCGACATTCGCCAGGACATTCATGTGGGGAAACAAGGCGTAATTCTGGAATACGATGCCGATGTCGCGTTTGTTCGGCGCCAGGCGGGTGATGTCGCGATCGCCCAACAACAGCTTGCCGGAATCCGGCCGGACAAAACCGGCCAGAGCCATGAGCAGCGTGGTCTTGCCCGATCCCGATGGCCCCAGCAGCGTGAGGAACTCGCCAGCTTGAATGTCGAGCGAGACATCATCCAGTGCGACGTAGGACCCGTAAGCCTTGCTGACGCTGTCGATGGTGATCGGGAGCGACTTCATCATCTGCTCCAGCCTTGTCAGCCGAGACTCAGCGGGCCATCATCTCGTCGAAGGCCTGTTGGGCAGCCTCGCCGTTCTTGACCCACCATTCCGAATTCGAAAACACCGAAGTGCCGGCATTTTCAGGCGCGGTCGCAAGCGTCTTCAGACGGTCCTCGGGAATCAGGCCACCCTCATAGGCCGCAGGATTGACCGGGCCATAGGCGATGAAATCGGTCAGCTTCGCAACACGCGCGGGCTGCGTCATCGCTGCGATGAGCTTCATCGCGGCTTCCTTGTTCGGCGCGCCCTTCGGCACCCCGAGGCAGTCCGTGCCGATGACCGAACCCTTGAACGTGTAGTCGGCCGCGCCGCCATCTTTTTTCACAGTCTCTGCCCGTCCGTTCCAGGTAACGACCAGATCCGCCTCACCATCCTTCAGCAGCTGCGCGGACTGGGCTCCCGAGGTCCACCACACGGCGACATCTGGTTTGATCGCTTCAAGCCGCTTGATGGCGCGCTCCAGCCCTTCCGGCGTGCTGAGCACGGAATAGACGTCCGCCGGCGCCACGCCCTCGGAGAGAAGCGCGATCTCGATCGAGTCCTGCGCATTGGCGCGCAACGCGCGGCGGCCGGGGAATTTGGCTACGTCCCAGAACTCGGCCCAGGTCTTCGGCGGGTTCTCGCCATAGGTCTTGGTGTTCCACGACAGGACGGTGCCATAGGAATCGAAGGGATAGCAGTAGTCGGACGCGGCACCCTCCGGCACGGATTTGGGATCGATGATCTTGTAGTCGAGCGGCTCCAGCAACGACTGAGCGGCGGCCTGGGCGCCTTCCGGCGAGCCGAGGTGGATAATGTCGGTCGCAACTGCCCCCGAGGTGACCTGCATCTTCAAGGCGGCCAGGCCGTCGCTCAGCGTCTCCTCGCGAACATCATGGCCTAGCTCTTGTGCAGCAGGGCCCCACATGGCCTCTTTCATGGCGTTGCCATAATCGCCGCCTGCGGTCGTGATGGTGAGTGTTTGCGCATGGACGGGCAAGGCAGCCGAGATGGCGAATGCTGTTAAGGAAATGCGCAGCCAGGACATAGGTTCTCCTCCCCAACTTGATCAAATAATGCCTGAAATGGCTATTTATTTGTAATCGTAACGTTACGATTGCATCTGAATACGCAGGAGTCAAGCTGCTTGCGACGGGCGTTCGGATTGACCGGGATGTCGAATCCGGTAACGTTATGGCGGTCAGCAAGTCAGCCGGCGCTTTCGCAAATGAAGTCGGGCGAACAATGGCCAATCTAAAGCAGATCGCGGCGGAACTTTCCCTCTCGGTGACCACAGTGTCCCGCGCTCTGAAGGATGGGCCGGAAGTGCAGCCCTCGACCATAGCCCGCGTCAAGGAGGCGGCCAAGCGGGTCGGCTATCTGCCAAATCATCATGGCCGTGCGCTAAAAACCGGTCGAACGCTGACGCTGACGGCAGTGCTGCCGATGGAGACCCGAGACCATCTCTCCGATCTGTTGAAGCTGCCTTTGATCGAAGGCATGACGCTGGCGGCGCGAAAAGCCGGTTATAGTCTGTCCATCTATTCCACCACGCCCGACGACGATCCCGTCGAGAGCGTGCAGCGGCAGCTCCAGGCGCGCAGCACGGACGGACTGATCATCACGCGCCTGGTGTCGGGTGATCCGCGCGTCAAGCTGCTGCTGGATCAACGCATGCCATTCGTCGCGTTTGGAAGAACCGACCTGGACACCGCCTATCCTTATGTCGATGTCGACAATGAACAGATTGCCTACGAGGCAACCCGACGGCTCATGGACAAAGGCTGTCGACGCATTGCACTGCAACTTCTGGTTCCAGAGGATCAGGCGAGTGCCATGCGTCTTTCCGGCTATGCAAGGGCAATGGCCGAGGCCGGCATTCCGATCGACCAAGCGCTGATCGGTCATGGCATGTTCACCATGGAATCGAGCGCAGCCTGGTTCGATCGCTTGCTGGCTTGTTCAGATCCGCCGACAGGCTTGGCATGCGCCAACGAACTCGGCCTTCTGGGGGCGCTGCACGCTCTTGGCAAAAGAGGTCTTGCGCCGGGGAGCGACGTCCACATCGTCACGCGTGACAGCACACGGCTGGCACGCTTCCTGCCGGCAAAGATCGAAGTTCATTCCGTCGATATGGCGGCTGTCGGACGCAAGCTTGTCGAAGTCCTGGAGAGCCGGATCATCAATCCGCTTGGACCGGTGGAGACAATCCTGCTCAAGGGTGAATTCGACCCCGGCGAATAGCCTGCCCGCATACTCAACCCGTGATTGTATCAGCCGCATTTCTGTGGCGTCAAAGCGATTCACTCGGCCGGGGCCGTGCCGACCTGGCCGGCGACTTCCTTATCCAGCTCGGCCAGGAAATCCACGATGCGGGCCGCATTGTCGCCAAGGTCGTAGCGGCCGTAACGCGAGGCCGAGCGCATGTCGACGATGACCGCATCGCCATCGTCGGTCACACGGATGGCGACGTCGGCGGGAAGGCTGAGGATGAAGCTCCTGGCCAGGGCGTTGATCGTCACCTCGCTCTGCCCGATCGCCCGCGGAAACGGCGCCGCAAGCTGCCAGTCCCGACGATCAAGCACGGTTTCGACTGCTTCCAGGACCCGATCGAAAGGCAGATTGTAGCTGCGTCCGGTGACAAGCGGATAGGTCTCGGCCTGCAGGCGCCGCTCGCCCGGGTTCGGTGGCGAAAGCGCGTTCATATCACCGGTCCGGGTGCTGGTGTCGAGCACCGGCGGATCGTCGAAATCCGTCGAGATATCCCTGAGCGGCGGAGAAGTCGCTGCCCAGTAGGCGGCAATGCCAAAAGGAACAAGCACCAGCAGTGCCAGCACCGTGCCGACGGTGAGATCGCGGCCGCCACGGTCGCCGAAATTCCACAGTCTCGAAAAGGCAAATCCGGCGAACAACAGCGCAAAGGCGGCAAGCAGCGCGACAATGCCGAGCACCCAAAGGAAAGCCGGCGTTTCAACAAGCTGATATCGGTGGCCGACGAGAACCGTCAGCAGAAGGACCGCCGAAAAAGCGCCTGTCCGCCGCGACCAGCCGGCCGCCCTCGACGTCTGTCGCTCGGGAGTTTTCATCATTTTCAGCACTGCTTCACCCCGGACCGGCGCTTAAGCCGTCCAGCGGCGGCTTGAAAGCGAAAGACGTCATGTCAGTCAGTCCGTCGGCAGGCGGTAGTCCCTGAACTGCCGGCGCAAGGTTGTCTTCTGGATCTTGCCGGTAGCGGTGTGGGGAATTTCGCCGACGAAGGCGACGTCATCCGGCATCCACCACTTCGCCACCTTGCCGTCCATGAAGGCGAGGATATCCGTCTTGGTCGGCTCGCGGCCAGGCTTGCGGACGATGACAAGCAACGGCCGTTCACCCCATTTCGAATGTTGGATGCCGATGGCGGCCGCCTCCGCCACATCCGGGTGACCGATCGCGAGATTCTCGAGCTCGATGGTCGAGATCCATTCGCCGCCCGACTTGATGACGTCCTTGGCGCGATCGGTGATCTGCATGTAGCCGCCCGGGTCGATATGGGCGACATCACCGGTATCGAACCAGCCTTCTTCATCGAACTGTTCGGATCCGATGCCGCCATAATAGGCACGCGCGACGGCCGGTCCGCGGACCTTCAGCCGCCCGAATGTCCTGCCGTCCCAAGGCAGTTCCTTGTCGTCGTCGTCGGTGACCTTCATTTCGACCCCGAAAGGTGGAAAACCCTGCTTGCTCTGGACGTCGAGCCGGGCTTCGCCCTCAAGCCCGGCATAGCCCGGCTTCAAGGTACACAGCGTGCCGAGCGGCGACATTTCGGTCATGCCCCATGCATGGATGACCTCAACATCGTAATTGCCCTGGAACTTTGCCGTGATCGCACGCGGGCAGGATGAGCCGCCGATAACGACCTTGTTCAGATAGGGAAGTTTCTTGCCGGTCTCCTCCAGGTACTGCAGCAGCATCAACCACACTGTCGGCACGGCGGCGCTGAACGTAACCTTTTCGGTGTCGAGCAATTCATAGATCGAGGCGCCGTCCATCTTGCAGCCAGGCATGACCAGCTTGGCGCCGATCATCGGGCCGCTCTGGCCGAGGCCCCAGGCGTTGGCGTGGAACATCGGCACAACCGGCAGTATGGTGTCGCGCGAGGAGAGGCCCATCGCATCGGGCATCGCCGCAATCATGGCGTGCAGCACGTTCGAGCGATGGCTGTAGAGCACGCCTTTCGGATCGCCTGTCGTGCCCGAGGTGTAGCACATGCCGGCGGCGGTGTTTTCATCGAACGTCTTCCAGGTGAAGGCGCCGTCGGATTCGTCAAGCCATTCCTCATAGGCAACAGCATTCGGCAGCGCCGTTTGCGGCATGTGCGCCTTGTCGGTCAGCACGATCACCTTTCTGAGCGATTTGACCGCGCCGGCGAGCTTTTCAAGCAGCGGCACGAATGTCAGATCGACGAAGATCGCCTTGTCCTCGGCATTGTTCATGATCCAGGCGATCTGCTCGGGAAACAGGCGCGGATTAAGCGTGTGATAGATCGCGCCGACACCCATGATGCCGTACCAGGCTTCGATGTGGCGCGCCGTATTCCAGGCCAATGTGGCGATGCGGTCGCCAAGCCCAAAGCCATCACGCTCGAGCCGCTCGGCGACCCGCAAGGCGCGGCGATGAATTTCGACGTAAGTGGTGCGGACGATCGGGCCCTCGATCGAGCGCGACACAATCTCGCGTTCGCCGTGCTGCCTGGCTGCGTTGTCGATGAGCTTGTGGCAAAGCAGCGGCCATTCCTGCATCAGTCCGAGCATTCTTTTCCTCCCATGGGTTTTCGTTCCCCCATTGGTTTTCGTTCCATTGTGGGACGAACACGCGGATTGTCCAGCCATGACCGGGCAGAAGCAGCCCATTGTTCAAAAAGGCAGGGAAAACCGCCACAATCCGGCCATTGTCGACATTAACTTTGATTAATGGTAGGGGTGTGATTGGCGAATGAAAGAGGTTCGCATGGACGCGCAGCTCGACGACAAAGCTCTCGAAGATTCGCTTGCCGAAAGCCTGGCCGATTTGGTGCCGGACGCCAAAACCGTTTCCGAGGACGAATTCGTCGAAGTCGTCGGCGGCGCCCTAGAGGCGGTCGGCGGCACGCTGCTGTTCAAGATGTGCGTTCAGAACGAAGGCGAAAGCCAGCACGTCGCCGCGGCTTGCGTCGGCGATGGCGGCAACCGCCAGTTCCTGCTTCTTACCTTGCCGACCGGCGGTGGTGCGCTCAAGGTCGAAACCGCGTCGCGAAGCACCAATCCGGTCGCCGGTATCGCCGCCGCCTATGCCGGGCTGATGGACGCCTTTCAGGCTGCCGCCTGATCGGTCATAGCCAAGCTCGATTTGACGAGAGATCCTTCAACGCCAAAAGGCGATGGAGCCCCCGCATTCGACAGCGACCTTGCGTAGCGCGCACGCCCTACACACCTTAGGTCGTGCAAGGAGAACCGTCATGGACCAGACCGCCAATCCGTCACCCGGCTTTCAGCGCAACCCGGATAAAGTCATTACCATCGAGCCGTACAGCGGAACTGTGACCGTACGCGCCGGCGACGCGGTCATTGCCTCGTCCAGGAGGGCCAAGGTGTTGACCGAATCCCCCTACCCCGGGATCCTCTACATTCCATTCGAAGACATCGATTTCGACCAGCTTCGCAGGACGGACTCGTCGACTCATTGCCCATTCAAGGGCGATGCGGGCTATTGGAGCGTGCTGCCTGCCGCGGAAGCAGGCAGGGATGCGATGTGGGCCTATGAGCGGCCTTTCGACGAGATGATCGAAATCCGCGATCACGGCGCGTTCTATCCCAACAAGGTGACGGTCGAAGCCAAACCAGCTTGAACAGGGCCAGCCTGAGCAGGGCCAGCCTGAGCAGGGACGGCTCGTGGCCTGTCCCGCCGATCAAACGCTGGCACGGCCAAGCCGACGTCGGCCCGTTACCCACGACCGTTCTTGGCAGCCTGCACCGCCGCCTGCGCGGCAGCCAGCCTGGCGATCGGCACGCGGTAGGGCGAGCACGACACGTAGTCGAGGCCGATCTCCTCGCAGAAATGGATCGACGCCGGATCGCCACCATGTTCGCCGCAAATGCCGAGCTTGATGTCCGGCCGCGTTGCCCTGCCTTTTTCGGCCGCCATCCGCACCAGTTCGCCGACGCCCTCGATGTCGAGCGACACGAACGGATCCTGCTCGATGATGCCCTTCTGGCGATAGGTCTCCAGGAACGAGGCCGCATCGTCGCGTGAGATGCCGAAGGTGGTCTGGGTCAGATCGTTGGTGCCGAAAGAGAAGAATTCGGCCGCCTCGGCGATGACCTGGGCGCGGATCGCGGCGCGCGGCAGTTCGATCATCGTGCCGGTAAGATAGGTGATCTTGACACCGGTTTCCTCCATCACGCTCCTGGCGACGGCATCGATCCGCGCCTTGACGTAGTCGAGCTCCTTCACCAGACCGACCAGCGGCACCATGATTTCCGGGACCACCAGCGCGCCGGCCTTCCTGCCGGCTTCGACGGCGGCCTCGAAAATGGCGCGCGCCTGCATCTCGGCGATTTCGGGATAGGAAACCGCAAGCCGGCAGCCGCGATGGCCAAGCATCGGGTTGAATTCGTGCAGGGCTTCGGTGCGCTGCCTGAGCTTGTCGGGCGACAGGTTCATGGCGGCGGCGACTTCGGCCACCTCTTCCTCGGTCTTGGGCAGGAATTCGTGCAGCGGCGGATCGAGCAAGCGGATCGTCACCGGCAGGCCGGCCATGATCTCGAACAATTCGAGGAAATCCGAGCGCTGCATGGGCAAGAGTTTTGCGAGCGCCGTTCGCCGGCCCTTTTCCGTGTCGGCCAGGATCATCTCGCGCATGGCAACGATGCGGTCGCCCTCGAAGAACATGTGCTCGGTGCGGCAAAGCCCGATGCCTTCGGCGCCGAAGGAACGCGCCATGCGCGCGTCGAGCGGCGTTTCGGCGTTGGTGCGCACCTTCATGCGGCGCACGGCATCGGCCCATTCCATGATGGCGGCGAAATCGCCCGAGAGCTCCGGCTGCAGCATCGGTACGGCGCCTTTCAGCACCTGGCCGTTGCCGCCGTCGATGGTGATGATATCGCCCTTGCGGAACGTCAATCCCATCGCCATCAGGGTGCCGGCCCTGTAGTCGACGCGCAGCGAGCCGGCGCCCGACACACAGGGCTTGCCCATGCCGCGCGCCACCACCGCAGCGTGGCTGGTCATGCCGCCACGCGTGGTCAGGATGCCTTCCGCCGCATGCATGCCGTGGATGTCCTCCGGACTGGTCTCGATGCGCACGAGAATCGCCTTGCGGCCTTGCGTCTTGAGCTCCTCGGCATCGTTGGAGGAAAACACGATCTCGCCGGTGGCTGCCCCCGGAGATGCGGGCAGACCGATGCCGATGACATCGCGTGCCGCCTTCGGATCGATGGTCGGATGCAGCAACTGGTCGAGCGAGGCCGGATCGATGCGGGCGACGGCCTCCTCCTTTGAAATGAGCTTGTCGCGCGCCATTTCGACGGCGATTTTGAGCGCCGCCTTGGCGGTGCGCTTGCCGGACCTGGTCTGCAGCATCCACAATTTGCCGCGCTCGATGGTGAATTCGAGATCCTGCATGTCGCGGTAGTGCTTTTCCAGACGGTCGGAGATGGTGACGAAAGACTGGAAGGCTTCCGGCATCAGTTTCTGCAGCGACGGCTTGTCGGAGCCGGCGGCAATGCGCGCCGCCTCGGTGATGTTTTGCGGCGTGCGGATGCCGGCGACGACATCCTCGCCCTGCGCATTCACCAGGAACTCGCCATAGAGCATCTTTTCGCCGGTCGACGGATTGCGGGTGAAGGCGACGCCGGTGGCCGAGGTCTCGCCCATATTGCCGAAGACCATGGCCTGGACGTTGACCGCGGTGCCCCAGCTTTCGGGAATGTCGTGCAGGCGCCGGTAGGTGATGGCGCGGTTGTTCATCCAGCTCGAAAACACGGCGCCGATCGCGCCCCAGAGCTGCTCGTTCGGATCTTGCGGAAACGGCTTGCCGAGTTCCTCCTCGACCTTGGCCTTGTAGAGCGCGATCACGCCCTGCCATTCGATGGCGCTCAGATCGGTATCGAGTTCATGGCCGAGCCCGCCCTTCTGGTCTTCGAGGATTTCCTCGAACACCTCATGGTCGAGGCCCATGACGACATCGGAATACATCTGGATGAAACGCCGGTAGCTGTCATAGGCAAAGCGGGCGTCGCCTGAATCGGCGGCCAGTGCCTCGACCGTCTCGTCGTTCAGGCCGAGATTGAGCACGGTGTCCATCATGCCGGGCATCGAAGCGCGGGCACCGGAACGCACCGACACCAAAAGCAGTTTTGAGGGATCGCCGAAACGGCGCCCGGTCAGCCGGCCGATGTGGTCAAGCGCAACCGCGACGTCCGCCTCTAGCGAGGCCGGGTAGGTGCGGCCGTTGGCGTAGTAGGCGTTACAGACCTCGGTGGTGATGGTGAAGCCCGGCGGCACCGGCAGGCCCAGGCTGCACATTTCGGCCAGATTGGCGCCCTTGCCGCCCAGCAGGTTCCTGTCGCCGGCACGGCCTTCTGCAGCGCCGTCGCCAAAGGTGTAGACCCATTTGGTCATGCTTGCTCTCCGGTTGCAGGAGATTGAAAAGATTGACGAAGCCGAAGTTCCGCCGTGTCCCTGCACGAGCGATATGATGCTGCAGTGCGAAAGGCAAGCCGTCGGCAAGCCAGCCGGCTTCTACAATCGATTAAGAAAAAGCGATGACAAAAAGACTTGCGGCTCGACCGCCAGTTGAAGGAGGACAAAACAGGAACTAGCGATAACGCCATGTGACTGACCGGAGAACTCGAAACGCTGGGCGCCGTCGAAAATGCCGGCGGCACGACCCCAAGCCGATCTTCTCACTCCCGGCGGCAGGCGGTTCCATTTCTTCGATCCGGCCGGCAATGAAATGGCAGTTGGGGTGAATAGATGCCATCGCCCGACAGCAGACGATGATACGCGACGCCAATCTGCGGGAACCGGTGGATCAGTTCCGCGCACTTTCCGTTCTCGACACTTGCCATTCTCGCCATTGAGCTTTCCGTCGGCTCGTCCTATAAGGCCGCGCGCAGCGGGCATGTTCCGACTGCTGGGGCGTAGCCAAGTGGTAAGGCATCGGTTTTTGGTACCGACAATCCCAGGTTCGAATCCTGGCGCCCCAGCCAATCCGGCATTTTCCGAACTGTGGACCGCGAAGGCCGCCAGGATTGATCCGTCCGCCGTATATCAGCTCATTGGCCAAACGATCATGAGCATCGGCACGGCAACAATGACGACGAGGAACGATAGCAGCAGTCCCAAATGTGGATAATCGCTGAAACGGTAGCCGCCCGATCCCATGGCGAGCGTGTTGCACTGGTGGCCGATCGGTGGCAGCCCTTTTCTCGAATCCAATGGGGCGCGGCGGGATGAGGCGCTGAGTGCCTCGAAGGCGAGTGGACGCTGGAGCGGCTCGGCTACCGCTCGAGTTTATTACGGCCGCACCCTTGTCACCCGCGTCGGCAAGCTTGAGCTGCGGATTCCGTAGGACCGGGTTGGCCGCTTCTCCACCGGGCTGTTCGAGCGTTGCCAGCGTTCGGAGCGGGCCTTGGTGGCCACGCTTGCGGGGTTGTATGTGCAAGGCGTGTCGACCAGCAAGCAGCTGGTCCAGCAGTTTCTCGATAGCCAAGCGATGATTCTTTCCTTTCCATCATCATGGCCTCGCGCACAGAATTCCTGCAGGCCCGCGCGATGACTGCCTGCAGGAGCTGTCGATGCCGGCACGCTCTCGCCGAAGCCAAGTCCAAGGCCGATCTCTCTGCATGAGGAATGCAACATTTTGTCTAAATTTATCAAGATAGTTCAAACCAGAACCTAAAGTCCTGTGGGTACAACGCACTCCAGAACAAAACATTGGAGGCTAGCACATGACGTTTTCTACTGCGCATCGGAACCGTTTTAGAAGAGTGGCGATTGCAGCGATCGGGCTTGCTTTTTCCGTGGCTCTCGGCGCAAACGCGCGAGCAGGCGAATTGCGTAAGCCAGAGAGAGAGACACGGTCCGTCTACCTTGTCAAATATCGGGTTAACAACGATGTTCGCTACAACAAGAAACCCGTCGGCAAGGTCGTTAAAATATCAGCATCCCGGTACTTGAACAGCAACAGCTATGTCTGCACTCCGAGCGGCTTTGGTCAGAAAGCGCGTTGCTACACTCGAAGGGGCTCGAATCAGCCGGGCGTTTAATGTTGGACCTGGTTTTGACAGAAGCCGCCGCGCCTGAGCCTGAAGCCGCGGCGGCTCCGTTTTTGCGCGGTTATCGAGAATTCGCCTTAAGATGCGAAACTTCTTTGCTTACCCGATTACCTTTGACCAGTTTGCGCGCCTCATCGTCCCGGCGAGCGGGATTGTGACGAAAGACATACCATTTCCCACCGGTGGAAGGCTTCTGATAAACGACGCCATGTTTTTCACGGTGCAGGAAACATGTGATTGCACCGTTTCTGGCCAGACTCCCTTTCGCTACTTTGCTGGTCCAGATAGCGCGCATACAGAGCTTGCCCCCATTGGTCGCATACCAGTTTCCCTCCGCATAGGACCATGCTGCCCGTTTGCGCGACCAAGCGGCGAACGGCTTCCTATTTGCAGAGAACAGCCCGCGAGCAGTTGTCTCCGCAGAATAGAACCCGCCGCCGTTTTGCCATTTCCAGGTGCGGCCGGCATAGAGCTTTTCAACCGCTGAGGCCCTCATCGGCGTCGCGGCAGCGGCGCGTTTTTCTATAGCGTCGCCCGCCGGTTGTTTGGGAGCGGCGTAGGCATTGCCTGCAAGCAAGAACACAAACAGCACCGCACTTGAGATAATCGAACGGATCGAAAACATTTTACTTCCTCTCCACCAAGGCAATTCCAGTAAGACTGCGTAAGAGTCCTGCGTTGGAACCGCATAGAAATAAAGGGATGGAGCGGTTCGGCCATCTGGTGAAAGCCGAACCACTCTGTCGAACGACTTGGATCAGTCCAGCGGATGGTTGGCCACGCGCCAATCGGGCCGGCCAACCTTCCTCGGCCATGGATAGACTTCAAGATCGTTGAAGTAGACAACGGCTGTCATGTCCGGGAACTCGGCATGCGGCTTGTTTGCTTCCGCGGCCCAGTCACGAGCATATTCGTCGTTACCTTCGTAGCCAAGCTCCGCAATGGCGATCGGTTTGCCGAAGCCCGTCACACGGTCATAACCCGGCTTTGTGCGCTCCACAAAAGTCGTATCACGACCGACCTCCAGCTTGTCATAGGGCTGATAGCCAAAGACGGACAGACCGATAATGTCGACATACTTGTCGCCAGGATAGAAAGCTTCCAGTCCTTCTTCTCCTTTCGGTGACCACATGTATTGGGCCGACGGAAGGTGCTTGCGGCATATGTCGATGGCATGCCTGTAGGCGTTCACATAACCTTCAGGCTTCCAGAAAGCCCAGGTGAATTGCCCGTCATTATCTTCCATTTCCTGCGCCCAGCGGATAGTGACGGGGCTTTTCAGCTGCGCCGCCGCAGAGCAGACCGCTGACATATTGGCATCGTAGCGCCCGCCCAAAATCCCGGCGAGCAAATCCTCGGGACCTACACGCCAGTCCCGCGCCCAGGACCACGGCTCGACCGTGATCAACAGGGAACGTCCACGCTCACGCGCATAGGCATCTGCGGCGCTGAGCGTTGCCAGATCCACATCTTCCCAGGGAAGAAAAAGGTGTTCGATTTTTGAGTTGGAATCGTTGGTATAATCCGCATGCGGATCGTAGGCGCCGGGGGTTACGGAGTCAGCCGTGATGATGGGACGCTTGTCCCGAAACTGATTGCGGCTGTCGACACTCGCTCCCGACACGCCGCTGGCTGCATAAACACCACCGGAAATGCATAAGCCGCAAAGCAAGGCTGCTGATAGTTTAAAGAGACTTTTCAAGGACCCCTCCCTTTCTTACTGTTCAGATTGCTGTGCCGCACCAAGCGCGGCTTTGATGGCATCGAGTTGACGGGAAACCAGATCGGTGGACACTAGCTTGCTGGCCTCGTCGCCTTGGTGGACCTCGGCGTTACGGAACGCATACCACTCACCACCGGGCTCGCGCTTCTGATAGATCGTTCCATTATCGATGCGATGCGAAAAGCAGGTCTTGGCGGGAAATACACCCTGTTCGGAATGCCATGTCGCGTTGAGACACATCCCACCTGTCTCGGTGATGATCCAGCGGCCTTCCGCCCAGGATTTGCCCGTCTCACCGTCGGTCCATGCGGAAAATTGCCGGTCCGCGCCCACCATTCGTCCGGCTCCGCTGTCCCACTGCCAGCTCTTGTCTCTATAGAGATCGTAGATTTCGCCTGCTGTCATGCGACGTGCCCCTTCCGGCAGAACGGAAACCTGTGAGGAAGAGGCAAAGGCCGGTGCGGCAATGCAGGACACTGCCCAAGCGACTGCTGTCAGCATCCGGAAACCTGACAGCAATAGAGTCCTTTCAGATTTAGAAGGTGCCACCGGAACCTCCTGCCATATCGAGATGAGCGGCGCCCGCCGTTTGTCCTCGATGGGCGTGTCCGGTCGCATGAGGCAGTGCGGCCAGGCATGTGCCGCTGACCAAACCGACATAGCCTGTTCCAATGATTGCGATCTTCATGTGTTGATTGCCTTCTATCGCTGATTTGAATTGCTGGGAGTGCGCCAACGTGGATTGAAGATGGTCTTGTGAACAGCGCGACCACCGACGCCTGCCCCTGCAATTGAGAAGCTGTCGTCGAACAGGGAAAAGCTTTTGGTTCCCCAGGCGAGCGCCTCGATGCCGTCGCGTCCACGCTCGACCGTGGCGAAGCTGGTAACCATCAAAAGGGCCATGAAGCTGCTTGCCAGCGCGGGGCGATAGGCGCGGCTTTTCATCCGCACGTCATTCTCCCGGCCATGCTGCAGCAAGATCATGAAGATCAGCAGCAAGTAAAAGCATGCATTGATGATGGCGAAGACGAAAAAGCCGCGCGTTTGATACGCATCCTGCATGAACACGACCGGCAGAATGGAGATCAGGACCACGAAGGCATACGGTGCCAGCACGCGGAACGGTAGCGGATCGACTTCGGACGTGCCTTTTGGCGTGACGCGAAAATCAACAAAGGATCCGGTCATCCAGTCACGGAACGCGGCAAAGGTCCCAGCCAGAACCCACGGCCAGCGCGCCAGCAGAAACAGCATCGCTTCCCAACTGAAAATCTTGCCGTCGATAGGCCGAAATGTGCGACTCGACCGCCACCAGAATGCCAAAAGCAGGATCATAAGCGACTGCGGCATGAAATGGAGCAGAAACTCTAGGTAAGTGACGTTGACGAAATTATCGCCCTTGACCAGCACAATCACGGGCAACAGGAATGTCAGAGCAAGAAAGAAGGCGTAAAGCGGGTACCAGAACTGCGAAAATATGAATTGAACCTTCAAACGCAGCGGCAAGTGTCCGATCAGTTTTGGTGAGTATTGCAACAGGATCGTCACCAGGCTCCGCGACCACTGGAACTCCTGCGTTACAAGATCGGCAAACGTCCGTGGGCCGTCGCCATGGGCGATGGCATCAAGCGCGTGAGCCCCTCGCCAGCCATAGGCATTCATGAAGAGCGTTGTGGAATGATCCTCGGCGAGTTCTGGCCCCAGCCCGCCGATTTCCTTCAGTGCTGCAGTGCGCACCGCATAGTGCGATCCGATGCATACCGGCGCGAAGCCATTGTTGTATCCGGCTTGCAGTGACCCATGCATGCTCGCTTCGATGTAGAGGCGGCCACGCGCGGACCAGCTTTCATGTGCATTGCGATCGCAAATGCTGGGCGCGGAAACATAACCGATTGTCGGGTCGGCAAAAGGCCGCAACATGTTATATAGGTAGTCCGGTTCGGGAACATGATCGGCATCGAGCTGCGACACAAAATCATATTGGTCGTAGCCATAATGATCGTAGAAGAAAGCCAGGTTGCCTTCCTTGCAGCGTGTGCGGCGGGGCCAGGACTGGCGATGGTAATCGGCGCGATTTTTGCGGGTGGAAACGAATACGCCATGTTCGCGACACCATGCGAGCGTTGCGGGCGATGGATCCTCATCGGCCAGCCACGTGTCGTGAGGCACGTTCTGGGCTAACATGGCCCGCAAGGTTTCGGCCACCACCTCAAAAGGTTCTGATGGAGCCTTGGTGACCACCATGGCAACGCGACTTCCTGCGGAAATACGCAGTCGTCCGTGCGGCCGGCGTGCATTGAAGAAAATGGTGATGAAGTAGACTGGCAAAAGCGTTACCCACGCCAGAAGCGCCGTCACCAGAATTGAGCCGGCCATGTTGGTGTGGGTGGCTCCGAAAACCCACCATTGCCAGAAGAATGCGACGGCCATCGCCCACAAAACCGCGCCCATAATGTACTCGACGCGCTTTCGGCCGGTGAAGACCGGCACCATCAGGGGTTCTTCCCTGTCAACGGACAGCGCGATGCGCGACGTGCTCATGAGCGCACATCGAGCCCGAAGAAGGGAGCCGCTGTGCGAATGATCGTATCGAGATCGGAATAGAGCGCCTGAAAGCCAAGTTTTTCGGCAGCGAGCGCCGGATCGGCATAAAGCACCGGAGGATCGCCCGCACGACGAGCGCGCATCTCGACCGGCACGTTACGACCTGTCAGCCGGCTGATCGCTTCGAGAATTTCCTTGATGGATGTACCACGCCCGCTGCCAAGATTGACGGCCAGATTGCCACCGCCGTTGATCAGATGTTCGAGCGCCAGCACATGCGCGCGCGCGAGATCCGCGACATGAATATAGTCGCGAATGCAGGTGCCGTCGGGCGTATCGTAATCCTGGCCATAGACTTCGAGAAAATCGATCCTGCCTGCAGCGGCCATCATGGCTCGCGGAATGAGATGTGTTTCTGGATCGTGGGTTTCGCCGATTTCCCCGTCGATATCCGCGCCGGACGCATTGAAATAACGCAGCGCCACGTAGCGCAGCGCATAGGCAGCCGAATAATCGGCAAGCATTTGCTCCGCGATGAGCTTCGTGCGTCCATAAGGATTGATCGGGCGCTGGCTCTCGCCTTCGCGGATCGGCAAGCGATCCGGAATGCCGTAGGTGGCGCAGCTTGACGAGAAGATGATATTGCGCGTTCCGCTTCTCTGGCAGGCGTCCAGCAGCGATTGGGTCCCGTTGACGTTGTTCTGATAATATTTTGCCGGTTTCTCTACGGATTCGCCGACATAGGCCGATGCAGCAAAATGGATCACCCCGATAGGGCGATACTCATCCATGACGTGGGTCAACCGCTCCGAATCAAGGATGTTGCCTTCAACGAAGGCGCCCCATCGGACGGCTGACCGGTGACCCGTGGATAGATTGTCGTAGACAATCGGATCATAACTCTGCCTGGCCAAAAGCTTGGCTGTATGGCTGCCGATAAAGCCGGCCCCACCAACGACAAGTACGTTCTTGCCGGACATCAGGCGGCCTCCGCCAGCTTTCCGGAGGGCTTCCTCAACTGCCGTTCGAAATAAGCGATCGTTGACTTCAGCCCATCGGCCAACGCCACGGTCGGCTCCCATCCAAGTTCTCTCTGGGCCACTGTGATGTCGGGCCGACGCTGGCGCGGATCGTCCACGGGCAACGGGTGATAGACGACTTTGGAGCTCGAGCCGGTCATTCCCACGATCTGCTCGGCCAACTCACCGACTGTAAATTCGCCGGGATTGCCGATGTTGACAGGCGTATGGATCGCCTGAGGGCTGTACATGAGCCGGTAGAAGCCTTCGATCAGATCGTCCACGTAACAGAAGGAACGGGTCTGCGACCCGTCGCCGTAAACGGTGATGTCTTCGCCCTTGAGCGCCTGCACGATGAAGTTGGAAACGACCCGGCCGTCATCCAGGCGCATGCGCGGACCATAGGTGTTGAAGATGCGCACGATACGGATGTCGACGCCGTATTGCTGATGAAAATCGTAGAACAGAGTCTCGGCAGAGCGCTTTCCTTCGTCATAACAAGAGCGCGGACCGAAGGAATTGACATTGCCCCAATAGCTTTCGGGCTGCGGATGCACATGGGGATCGCCGTAGACTTCCGAGGTGGAAGCCTGGAAAATCCGCGCCTGGTAATGTGCTGCCAGTTCCAGAAGATTGAGCGACCCGATCACGTTCGTCTTCAACGTATGGACCGGGTCGGCCTGATAGTGCGGCGGTGAAGCCGGGCAGGCGAGATTGTAGATCTCGTTGACCGGCAGATCGAGCCGTTCCACGATATCGTGGCGCACAAAGCTGAACGTGTCGTAGTTCAGGAGGTGGCGCAAATTCTCAAGCCGCCCCGTGGAAAAATTGTCTACGCAGATAACAGAATGGCCGTCTTGCAAAAGACGTTCGCACAGATGTGATCCGAGAAAGCCGGCCCCGCCCGCGACAAGTACCCTCCGTTGCGATGAAAGAGCAGAGTTCAAATTTGTAGGATGAAATCCTATACTCACTGGAACACCTCATTCGTTAACCATCAGCGCTAAAATGAAGACATGTAGGTGTCTAGAATGCACTGAGACTTCAGGTTTTCTTTCTCAAGTGAATTTGATGATGTCCAATACCTCCCCGGTTCCTACGTTGCGATATCAGGGAATCCGGAAACTTTTCACATCGTCCATTTTTGCAGCTGACCGCCGCAGACATTTGTTTTTTGATGGAGACGGTGGGCTTCAGGCGATTCTATTGCCTGTGCCGAGATCGGTGCTGCCAAAGGCCTTTATCTCGAAGCGAGCCAAGAAACCCATCATGGTCGGTTCAGGATCGATCCGCTAACGGCTAAGCTTTGTTGACTTGGTGCGCGATATAATTAACTACTTTACAACCAGGGACCCTTAAATATAGCCAATGATTTTGTTTCTTATAAACGATACACTTCGAAGATGACGACGCATGTCGTTCTTCCATACAAGTTGGCAGGGTCGGAATGTTGTCTATGCGGTCGGTCAGTTCCTCCCCATGGCGATGACATGGCATATCTCCTGAAGCAGCGCGACGTCGCGGACTTCCGGGTCGTGGCTGGAGGCAATGATGTCGGATAAGACGGTCCCACTTAACGACAGGGAGCCGACATCTGTCGAACGTCGCCGCTGGCCGCGCATGTCGCAGGATCCACTCGGTGAGGATGAGGTGGGGAAGGCCGTCCTGACGTCGTTGCGCTTTGAGACGGAAATCCTTCCACCAGTCCAGCAGTTTGCTGCCTGGCGGGAGCATATGGCGATATTGATGGATTCGCGTCTGCCGAACAATGTGAATCCCGAGGATGGATTTGTCGTCCAGCAGGCGGTGTGGAATCTGGGCGGCATGCTTTTGTTGCAACAAACCGTTCCGGCCTTCAGTTACGAACGCTCGCCAGACGCGGTCCGGTTCAGTCCAATCGACCATTGGCAGATCACCGTTCTCCGCGCCGGTCGCACCTGGACCGGAGTTGACGGACGTGTCGCGCAAAATGAACCGGGCATGATTGAAATCCGCTCGCTCGGGCATCCGTTTAGCGGGCGGGCGCTGGCAACAGAGTCGATCAGCCTGATCGTTCCCGTCGATCTGTTTGCCGATGGAGGTAGCTTGCCGGCGGCGAGCAACAATGTCGTTTTGGGTGGACACCGGGCCAAACTGCTGATCGATCTTATTTCAAGCGTTGAAGCCAATCTCGATCGCTTCACGCAAGACGACCTTCCTAGAATCAAGGACCGTTTGCGGCAAATGGTATTCGACGCGGTTACACCTTTGGTGGATCGCGATGACGGCAACGATCAGATCTCACAAATCGGATTGATGACGCGGGCGAGACGCTTCATTTCGAGCAATCTTGCCTCGCCCGACCTGACACCGGATGCTCTCGCCCGGCAACTGGCGATCTCGAGGACACGGCTCTATGAGCTTTTCGAAACGTCCGGCGGCGTTGCGAATTACATTCGTCGACGACGTCTATCCGCAGCTCATGCAATGTTAGCGGATCCTTCCGACACCCGAAAGGTCGCCGAAGTTGGTCTAGCAGTCGGCTTTGATTCAGCGGCGAATTTCAGTCGAGCTTTCACGCAGCAGTTCGGCTATAGCCCGAGCAACATACGCAAGCAGTCGTCCGAAGACTATACGTACCCGGATAGGCAAACAGATAAGAAACCCAAGGTCACATTCGAAAGCCTGCTGCAAACACTCGGCCTCTTTTGAGGATGGCGAGGAGCATATATTAGCTCATCGGCCAAACGATCATGAGCATCGGCACGGCAACAATGACGACGAGGAACGATAGCGGCAGTCCCAGGCGTGGATAGTCGCTGAAACGGTAGCCGCCAGGCCCCATGACGAGCGTGTTGCACTGGTGGCCGATGGGGGTGAGAAAATCGCAGCCGGCGCCAATGGCGACTGCCATCAGAAATGCTTCCGGCCGGTAGCCGAGATCGCCGGCAAACGCGGCGGCGATGGGCGCCATGACCAGAACGGTTGCGGCATTGTTGAGGAATGGCGTAACGGCCATGGCGGCGACAAGGATGAGCATCAAGGCGCCAGGCGCCGGAAGAATGGTTCCCAGTTTGGCAAGCTCGCCGGCAATGATGCCTGTCGCCCCCGTACTGCGCAGCGAATCGCTCACTGGAATGAGAACGGCGAGCATGACGAGGATTGGCCCATCCAGCGATTGGTAGACGTCCCGGACCGGGATGACCTTGAAAAGCACCATCCCGACCGCGGCCGTAAAGAAAGCGACGGAGACCGGGAGCAGCCCGAGCGCAGTCGCCACCATGGCGAGAGCAAGGATCGTTACCGGCACAACACCTTTGCGGACGCTGCCAAGCAGGATAGCCCTTTCTGCCAGCGGCAGGCAGCCGAGTTCACGCAGTATCTCGGGTATCGTCGCTGCATTGCCCTGCAGCACGATGACGTCGCCCAGCCTTAGCTGGATTTCGGCCAGCCTGCGGTCGGGGCGCTCGCCGTGACGGCTGACAGCCAGGAGGTTGACATTGAAGCGGTGATAGAGGGCAAGGCGCTGGGCCGTCCAGCCGATCAACGGGGAGTTTTCACCGATGACGGCTTCGATAGCGACCAGCTCGCCGGTCGTGTCATCCCCGCTGGCCCTGCTGCCCGTAACGCTGAGTTTGCCCTGGGAGACGAGGCGATCCAGCGCCCCTGGGTCGCCCTCGAGCAGCAGAATGTCGTTCATCTTGAGGACAACGTCGGGCAGTGGCGTCATCCGCATGGTCCGGTTGCGCAGGATCGATGTCACGATAGCATCGCCGCCGGAAAGCTTCATGAGGTCTGCCACGGTTTTGCCGAGCACAGTGGAATCGCGGACAATCCGGGCCTCTGTCACGTAATTCTTGATATCGATGGCTTCATTCACCGACCCGCCGAGCTTTTCGCGCACCGGCAACAGCCAATAGAAAAACACCAGGAAGATCGTTCCGGCGGCGGCCAGGGCGGCTCCAACAGGTGTAAAATCGAACATTGTGAAGGCGGTGCCGGTCAGTTCCTCCCGCACCCGCGACACAACGACATTGGGAGATGTCCCCACCTGCGTCATGAGTCCGCCGAGCAGCGACCCGAACGCCATAGGCATCAGGAATATCGACGGTGAAACGCTCGACCGGCGCGCGAACTGGAAAGCTATCGGGATCATGATCGCGAGCGCACCGATGTTCTTTACGAAGGCAGACAGGATCGTGACCACGATGACCAGCAGCGCCAGTTGCGAGCGAACGCCCGACAGGTTCGGAGCGAACCGCCTGATGGCGACTTCCATGATGCCCGAGCGTGCGATGCCTGCGCTCACCAGCAGGGCACTGCCGACAATGATCACGATATCGTCGCTGAACCCGCTGAAGGCCTCGTCAAAAGGCACGATGCCAACCGCGAGTGCGCACAACAGTGCCGCGGCTGCAACCAGATCATATCGATACCGACCCCATACGAGCGCCGCCATCATTATGAAGATAACGGCGAACGACAGGATTTGCGGCGTAGTCATGTCTTCGGATACCCCGCCGCTTGTGCGGCTGATCAGAACGGCCAAACCGCCCTTTTGTTGCTTTCGCTGGTCACGGTTTTGCTACCACGGTTCCGTGCCTGCCAATAAGCCCGTGTCGAGCAATGTTCCTGACTTTCGCAGCCATGGTCCTGGGGCGGCGCCTTTCAACCTGGCCGGCGCGCGGCCGTTCCGACTTCAGCCCTTCCATGAGGCTCGCAGAAAAGCCTTCGACGGCCTAAAGCTGGTCGCATTGACGGCCGTGCAAGGGAGAGAACACAGATGACCGCGCCCGCCATAAGCCGCTTCCCCGTTCCCGAGATCGCCGGCCTTCCCGACGACATCCGCGAACGGATACTCGCCGTACAGGAGAAGTCGGGCTTCGTGCCCAACGTCTTCCTCGTGCTTGCGCATCGGCCGGACGAGTTCCGCGCCTTCTTCGCCTATCATGACGCGCTGATGGACAAACCCGGCCCGATCACCAAGGCCGAGCGGGAGATGATCGTCGTGGCCACGAGCAATGCCAATCAGTGCCAGTACTGCGTAGTGGCCCATGGCGCGATCCTGCGCATTCGCGCAAAGAACCCGCTGATCGCCGATCAGGTGGCCACCAACTCCCGCAAGGCCGACATCACCCCGCGCCAGTTGGCGATGCTCGATTTCGCCATGAAGGTTTCCGCGCGCGCCTACGAGGTCGGCGACGCGGACATCGCGGACCTCAAGATGCATGGCTTCACCGACGAGGACGCCTGGGACATCGCGGCCATCGCCGCCTTCTTCGCCATGTCAAACCGGCTGGCCAACGTCACCAGCATGAGGCCGAACGACGAGTTCTACGCGATGGGGCGCTGACCATGCCGAAGGGATACAAGGACCTTCTGGCCGACGCCGATGCGGTCGTCCGCTCGGTCGAGGCAGCGGACATGGCGACCATTCCCGACGGCGTTGTCATGGTCGACATCCGGGATCCGCGGGAACTGGAGCGCGAGGGCATGATCCCCGGCGCGTTCCATGCGCCGCGCGGCATGCTCGAATTCTGGATCGACCCGGAAAGCCCCTACCACAAGCCGATATTCGCCGAGCCCAGGACCTTTGTGTTTTACTGCGCGTCCGGCTGGCGCTCGCTGCTCGCCGCCAAGGTCGCGCAGGAGATGGGACTTGACGCGCGCAGCCTGCGCGGCGGCTTCTCGGAGTGGAAGAAGCGCGGCAATATCGTCGCCGAGAAACCGAGGAAGGACAGCTAGGCTCGACGACCGGCACCGTCGCTTGCCACTGGGAATGCGGGCGATCAAGGCGCGCGATCGGTCAGCGCGCTTGCACCTTCCTCCGCGGCGCAATGTGCGCAGCAGTAGATGATGTCATCTTGTTCGACACCATGTCCGATGATCCGGCACCCGCAATGCGGGCAGAGCGGCGCAAGTTTCTGGATCGCGCATTCGAAGCTGTCGAACGTATAGCTTTCCTCAGCCAGCGTCACTTCGAAAGCCTTGTCGTAGTCATTCCCGCATTGATCGCATCTGGCCATAGTTCTTTTCCTTCTTCCTCATTGGTTCAAACTCGACCAACCCGCCGCATGGCGATAGGTTCCCGGCAGGATCGTAGAGTCCTGCCAAGCAGGAGACGAGCCCGAGCAGCCTCACGCGCGCCGTTCGATCAAGCGGATCACCTCCTCGATGTCGCGCGGCGCGATGTCGAGTTCCTTCAGGCCCGGCGCGCCGATTGCGGCCACATTGTCGTGCCGCATAAGATCGACCTGGTTGCGCGTTATCGGCGCTCCCGGAAGGAGTTCCGCGACGCCGGCCAAGGCGTCCCACGCCGCAAACGGCACCGGCATCAGCCTGATGTGGGTATCGAGCTGTCGGGCGATCTCCCGCAGCAGTTCCTTATAGGTGTAGATGCGCGGGCCGCCGAATTCGAATATCGATGAGCCCTTGTGGTTTCGCCCGCCGATCAGCCGGCTGACTGCGTCTGCGACGTCTTCCACATAGACCGGCTGAAGCCGTGTGCCACCATCGCCGAACAGCGGATAAACCGGCAAGAGACGTATCAGCCTGACAATCGTCGTGAGGAAAACGTCGTCAGGTCCCGTCATGACGGCGGGACGCACAATGATGGCGCCGGGAAATGCGCCCGCCACCGCCTCTTCTCCGCGCCCACGTGCCCTGATGTAGTTCGAATCCGATTGAGGATCGGAGCCGATCCCCGAAATCTGGACGAACCGGTCGACCTCGCCAGCGCGCGACGCGGCGGCAAGTTCAGCTGCGGCTTCCACATGCACGCGCTCAAACGTCTGGGCGCCCTGCTCGACGTAGAGACTGACGGCGTTCACGATCGCTTGTGATCCGTCAATGGCCGTGCCGATCGAGGACGCATCCAATATGTCCGCCTCGACGGCTTCGGGCGGCCTTGCCGTCGAGGAAAAAACCTGGCCCACACGAGCCGGGTGGCGGGATGCGGCGTGGACCGTGAAACCCCTTTCCAGGAGCCGCTTCACGATCCGGCGCCCGAGAAAACCTGTCCCGCCGAACACAGTGACGATCCGTTCTGTATTGAGATCGTCAGGATCCATTTGCCTCGCCATCCCTTGGCTTTGCGTGCCCGCCGAGCGCCTGCCGCAAGGATCGCCTCTGGCCGGCGTATAACCCAGCCCCTTCGAACATCGGGACGGTTGGAGAACAACGCAGGAACGTTTTTTGTTCCAGTCGGCGCCAGGTTCGATCGAGAGACGGCCGATGTTGCTGTGGACGGCGAGTGTTCGACGCCGGGTTGCCATGCTGTCCGTTTCATCCCCAGCCTCCATGCGCTGGTGATAAAATCGGACAACTCACGTGCTACCTAATCCGGACAACTCATCTGCTTACGACACTGTCGTTCGGCCCCACTTGCCTCGCTTTGGCTGCTCCTGTATGAAAACCGCCATGACCAACCGCGCCACCTCCGTCGCTTCCCGTCAGACCGGCTTTGCTGGCGAGACCGTGCGCGCGCTTGCTTCCGCTCTGCTGCTGCTCGGCCTTATCGGCGATCGCCGGGTTCGCTGAAGGAGCGCCCGGCGGTCGAACCGCCGCTCACGCGCATGCTCCTTGGCCAGTCTCAAAATTGGCAAGTCACATCTAGCGAATGAACATCTGGTAAAGGCGCCGCTCGGCACCAAATCCGCCTGAAGGCGGATCCCGCGAGCCGCCGGGAGAGACGACAATGAACGCACGAGAAGAGATCCGCTCAGACAGCGGGGAGATGGGCCAGGATGCCCGGGCCATGCCGGGGGCAGCCCGGGGCATGCCGGAGGCAGCCCGCAAATACCAACCCTACCCGACCGTCGGTCTCACCGACCGCGTGTGGCCTTCGAAAGTCATCGACAAGGCCCCGATCTGGTGCTCGGTCGACCTGCGCGACGGCAACCAGGCGCTGATCGATCCGATGGGCCACGAGCGCAAGGCGCGCATGTTCGCCCTGCTCCTCGACATGGGCTTCAAGGAGATCGAGATCGGTTTCCCGTCGGCCTCGCAGACCGACTTCGATTTCGCCCGCTGGTGCATCGAAGAGGGCAATGTATCAGACGATGTCTCGCTGCAGGTGCTGGTGCAGTGCCGGCCGGAACTGATCACCCGCACTTTCGAGGCGCTGCAGGGCGCCACCAACCCGATCGTGCATTTCTACAATTCGACCAGCGAACTGCAGCGCCGCGTCGTCTTCGAGAAGGACGTCGCCGGCATCAGGCGGATCGCCACCGATGCGGCCAAGATGATCACCGACATGGCAGCGAAGGCCGGTGGCTTCTATCGTTTCGAATATTCGCCGGAGAGCTTTACCGGCACCGAGCTCGAAGTGGCGTTGGAAATCTGCAACGCCGTCACCGAAATCATGAAGCCGACGCCGGAAAACAAGCTGATCATCAACCTGCCGTCCACGGTCGAGATGTCGACACCCAACATCTATGCCGATCGCATCGAATGGATGTGCCGCAATCTCGACAACCGCGAGAACCTGCTCATTTCGCTGCATCCGCACAATGACCGCGGCACCGGGATCGCCACCACCGAACTCGGCCTGATGGCGGGCGCGGACCGCGTCGAAGGCACGCTGTTCGGCAATGGCGAGCGCACCGGCAATGTCGACATCGTCACGCTGGCGCTCAACATGTACACGCAAGGCGTCGATCCCGAGCTCGACTGCTCCGACATCAACCGGATGAAGGACGTCTACGAATATTCGAACCAGTTGAAGATCCCCGAGCGCCATCCCTATGTCGGCGAGCTCGTCTACACCGCCTTTTCCGGCTCGCACCAGGATGCCATCAACAAGGGCATGAAGGCGTTGCGCAAGGCCAACACGCCGTACTGGGAAGTGCCCTATCTGCCGATCGACCCGGCCGATGTCGGGCGCAACTACGAGGCGATCATCCGCATCAACTCGCAGTCCGGCAAGGGCGGCATCGCCTATGTGCTGCAGGCGGACTACGGCCTCAATCTGCCGCGCAACCTGCAGATCGAGTTCAGTCAAGCGATCCAGGCGATCACCGACGCCGAAGGCAAGGAGGTGCCGGCCAAGCGCATCTACGAGCGCTTTCTCGAAACCTACGTCGATCAGCCCGACGCGCGGCTGAAATTCCTCGACCACCACACTTATCCCGACATCGAGATCAAGGGGCGGCGCGCGGTGGAGGCGATCATCCTCGACAGCGGCAAGGAGGTGACGATTTCAGGCTCCGGAACCGGCCCGATCGACGGCTTTGTCGACGCGCTGTCGCGCCATGTCGGCGTGCCGATGTCGGTGCTCGACTATTCGGAGCACTCCATGCAGCGCGGCTCGAATGCCTCGGCCATCTCCTATGTCGAGATGGAGCATCCGGGCGGCAAGCTGTTCGGCGCCGGCATCAACACCAATATCGTCGCCGCTTCGCTGGAAGCCGTGGTTTCCGCCGCCAATCGCATCGTCGGCGGAAAGGCCGACTAGAGGAGCTGAGCTGGAGCAAGATGACCCCGGATGGTATCATCCTGCTCCAGTCTTTCGCGCCATTAACCACCGGAATATTATCCGGTGGGGTACGCGATCGCATAATGGATGCATGCTTGTATGGCAGTGCAGGCGCTATATGATTGCGTCTTAACCTGTGCCGACTTCGAGAGGATCGACACTTGCAGCATGCCACGCCTGCCGCCCCCGCAGTGCGCGAGACGCTGGAGCGATTGCTAGCCAGCGAAACGTTCGGGAGATCCGAACGAGCGCGTAAGCTGCTTCGCTATCTGGTCGAGCGCGAGCAGGCAGGCGAAGCCGACAAGCTCAAGGGCTTTTCCATCGCGATGGATGTTTTCGGCAAGGACGGCGATTTCGATCCGTCGACCGACGCCGTGGTGCGGGTGCAGGCGGGCAGGCTGCGCGAGCTTCTGCAGCATTACTTTGCCAATGAGGGTGTTGCCGAGCCGATCCGCATTGCCATTCCGCGTGGCGGCTATGTTCCATCCTATGAACTCAACGCGATCCGCCTGCCGGTCGAGCCGGCGTCGGCGGAACACGTCGAAGCGGCGGCCACCTTGCCGGAATCGCCCGAAGAACCCGTCATGGCCGCACCTGCCGCATCGTCCCCCGTCGTTCGCCAGCCGGCACCCTCGCTGCTGCGTCATCTCCAGTTCTTCTGGCTGGCGATCGCTCTGGTCATCGCCATGCTGGGGGTGCTGATCCTTCGTCAGGGAAGCAGCGCATTGCTGGCGGGAAGCGATGCCGCGCCGACGATTGAAAATGCGGTGGCAACCGGCAGCATTGCGCCATGGGCTCCGGCTGAAAGCCTTCCGCTCGTCTACATTGCGGTGAAAACCAACAGTGCCGAGGCTGCCCGCGTCGCCGCATCGCTGCGCGCCGGCCTCAGCCGCTTCGACACGGTCACCTTCATCGGTCGCGATGCTGACGGCCCGCCCGATCCTGTCGCCGATGCGATCAGCTTCGTGTTCGATGTCTTGCCGGGACCAACGGCAGGCGATGTCACCCTGGAGCTTCAAAGCGTGGCGACCGGCCGGGTGCTGCTGTCACGCAACTTGACTGCCGCCGACAGCACACCCTCCACCGTCGAGGACAGTGTCGCCGGCATTTTGAGTTCGGCCGTTCCGGCTCCGGGCGCGATCTACAACTATATCGAACAGAGCGGCCTTCAGACCGGCCTGACCGAATGTCTGCTGCTCAACGACAAATACTATCTCGACCAGGGCGCCAAAACCCATGAGGCTGCCTATCGCTGCCTCGAAATCCTGGTCGATCGGGATGCGAAATCGTCGCTCGTCTTTTCGGAGCTGGCGACCCTGCATCTCGAGGCGGGCACAGATCACTACGCCTATCCAGCCGGCGCAACGATCGAACAGGCGATGTCGCTGGCCCGTCGCGCCGTGCAGATGGGGCCGACCAGCCCCTATGCCCACCGTGCCTATGGCTATCTCAATTCCCGCCTCGGCAATTCGGAGGAATCGATCCGCTGGATGCGCAAGGCCTACGAACTCAACCCTTACGACCTCAGCATGGCGGCAGCTTATGCCTACGGGCTGATTTTCGCCGGCAGGTACAGGGAGGGAACACCGATCCTTGCTCACGCCGCCGAAACCTCCAGCGCCCATCCGACCTGGTGGGATTACGGGCTTTTCGTCGGCCAGTTCATGGCTGGCGATATGAACAAGGCCGCGCTTGCCAGCGATGCGCTGCAAGCGACGCCGACGAAATCGCACTATCTGGCTGCGCGGCTGATCACTGCCAAGGCCGCCGGTCGCAATCATCTGGCGCACGAACTTTTGGACGAGTTGACGGTCAAGTTCCCGAAATTCGCTGCCGATCCGCGCGCGGCTTTTGTCGAGCGGAAATACCCCGCCGATCTGACCGAGCGGCTGGTCGAGGCTTTGCGTGCCGCCGGGCTCGGCAATGCCAGCTAGTCCTTCCGACCAGCACGGCCGATCGCGAAAAACTTGGTACAAGACACAATCCAGCCACATCCGAATTCGCATAAAACCATAGTATTTCATGATTTCATCGCTTTACGTTGCCGAACGGGGCGCCGGCCCGAAGACGGTTGTCTTTCTGCATGGCTTCGGCGGTTGCCACGGCGACTGGCACGAGGTGATTTCGACACTGGCACCTGGTTCACGGACGCTGGCCTACGATCTTCCGGGCCATGGGCTGTCCCTCGATTTCCCGGGTGGCGGCCCGGCCAGGACAGCCGCCCGGGCTGTTCTTGCAGACATCGCCGCTCGCAGAATCAGGAGGGTGCATCTCGTCGGCCATTCGATGGGCGGGGCGGCGGCTGTGCTGATGGCACTGGCCGAACCCGCAAGGATAGCCTCGCTGACGCTTCTGGCGCCGGGCGGGTTTGGCACTGAGATCAATGGCCCGCTGTTGCGCCGTTACGCAGCGGCAGCCGGCAAAAGTGAAATTCGCGCCTGCCTCGCCGCCATGTCCGGACCGCAAAGCCCGCCCTCGGAGCGCATCGTGGATGTGCTTGGCGCAATGCGCGCGCGTCCCGGCCAGTCGCACAAACTTGTCGAGATCGCAGCCGCCATGACCAGGGACGATCGGCAGGGCGTCATCCCGCACGAACGGCTCGAAACACTGGATATGCCGGTGATTGTGGTCTGGGGGACCGATGACGCGGTGCTGCCCTTCAGCCAGGCCGATGGTCTGCCGGCGCATTTCCACCTGCACCACGTGTCGGAGGCCGGCCATATGCTGGTCGAGGAAGCGCCCGGCCTGATCGCCGAGATCGTCCGCCGCAACATGAAACGCCGCAGCAGGCCGCTTCGTCCAAACTCCGCTCCCGCAGCGGGCTGATCCCTGTCAAAGCGCGGCTTCGGGCCGGATTTTGCAAGCCGCCTATCGATCTCGCAAGCGCATTTTGCTGCATTTTGCCAACGACTGTGTTAATTCGGTGTTAACCAAACGCGAGGCAACGCCGATGAAGGATGCAGCCGAGACCATAAGCCAGGCCGATGAGTCGCGAAAATTGTCGGACGCCATCCGCGACGTGAAAAACGCTTTCGCCGACCGCGACGACGTCGTGGTCGACATGCGCGAAGCGCATCGCATGCGGCTCGAATTGCTTGCCGCCGAACTCGCGCCGGTCTTCGCCGACGTGCCCGCCGACATGGACAATTTCGACTTCGCCGTCTCGTCCGGGCTGCAGCCGCGCCTCTGGATCGACGCCGTCAGCCATGTCGCCATGGGGCGCGACCGCCGCACCTATCGCTTCCTCAAGGACACGCGCATCGGCCGCGTGGTGCTCGCCGAATCGACCGAGATGAAACCGGTTGCCGATCAGGTGACGCGCTACGTCGCGGAGCGCGTCATCGAACGCCAGAGAATGCTGGAAGGCGGGGTCGAGCAGGCTGCCGGCCTGAAACGTGCCTTGGTCCCGGAAGCCGAGCCGCCGCTGCGATCCGTCAAGCGCCGCAAACGTTGGTCAGCCTTTCTCTCCGGTCTCGGCCTGATCGCTGCCGGCGCCCTGGTCGGGCTGGCGGTATCGATCGTGTTGTTCTGGGACCGCCTCGTTGCGATGGGACTGAGTTTCACGCCATAGCGTCCGCGCCAAGCTCCACAACCTCCAGATCGGCAGGCGGGATGGCCGGCCCGGTCAGGCCACGTCGCGTCAGCCTGAGCCGCCAGTTGCCTATTTCACCATCGATCTCCAGCAGATTATATTGCGCCGCTGGACGCCTGCCGCCTGGCGCCTGCCCTGCGGCAGCGACGCCGACCACTGGAATTTTGGCGCCGCGCCCATTGATCGAGAACAGCGTCGGCTCGTGCGAATGGCCGTGCAGCACAAGCTCGGCCCCGTGCCGCTGAACGACCTTTTGGAAGCGGGCAATGCCGAACAGCCGCTTGGGCTGCGAAACGGCGCCGCGCACCGGCGGATGGTGGATCATGATCACCCGGAACAGCCCGCGTTTGGCCGTGGCATCGAGCACGTCCCGCAGCCTTTCCGCCTGGTCTTCCAGAAAAAAGCCGTTGGCCATGAACGGAGCCGTCGCCCGCGCCGTCGTGACACCGATCAGCGCGACGTTGCCACGCACGCGCAGATAGGGAAAGGCTTCGCGGTCGACCGGCGTATTGACGCCGTCGCCGGTCATCCACGCCGTCCACGACCGGCAGGACTTGTCGAAAGCACCGGGCACATAGGCGTCGTGGTTTCCCGGAACGACCGACACATCGTCGGGGGAGCCCAGCGTCTCCAGCCAGTGCTTGCCCATCTCGATCTCGCCATCGAGCGCCAGATTGACCAGATCGCCGGTGACGGCAAGGTGATCGGGTGCGCTCGCCTTGATATCGGCGACGATGGTGTCGATGACGGCGTCGCGCATGTGGCGGCGGCGATTGCGCTGCCAGTTGACGTAACCGACCACCCGCTTGGAGGCGAGATCGCGATAGGTTACACCGGGAAGCGGTCCCAAGTGGATATCGGAAATATGCGCGAGCCTGAACATCCCTCCTTCATAAGCGACGCACGCGCTGCTTTCCACCCACGGTTTCGTGGGTGATGATGCGGCCCGATCCGGAGCAAGCTTTCCGCCAGACCGGCTGGCCGGGTCTCAGGGCAAGGCTGTTTCATCTGTACTTCGTGCTGCGGCGGCCGATGACGCTTGGGGTGCGTGGCTTGATCCACGATCGCACGTCCAGTTCCGTCTTCCTCATTCGCCATACCTATGTACCGGGCTGGCAGCTTCCCGGCGGGGGCGTCGAGCTGGGCGAGACGATGATCGAGGCGTTGGCGCGCGAGCTCTCCGAGGAGGGCAATATTGCATTGACCGCGCCGCCGGTGCTGAAATCGATGCATTTCAACCGTCGGGCCAGCCGCCGCGACCATGTCGGCCTCTATTTGGTCGAGCAGTTCAATCAGACGGCGCCGAAGCTGCCGGACCGCGAGATCGCCGCAGCCGGCTTCTTTCCGCTCGACCGCCTGCCGGAAGCAACGACGCCGGCCACGTTGCGGCGGATTGCCGAGATTTTCAGCGGCGCGGCGGCATCGCCCTTCTGGTAGATCACGCTGCCTTCCTGAACCGCGCCCGATCATGCGGCGCCGCGTAGTCCAGTTCCGGCCCGACCGGCACGATGTGCGTCGGGTTGATCGTTGCGTGGCTGCCGTAATAGTGCGCCTTGATGTGGTGCAGGCTCACCGTGCCGGCGACGCCCGGGACCTGGTAGAGGTCGCGCAGATAGTTCGACAGGTTCGGATAGTCGGCGATGCGGCGCAGGTTGCACTTGAAATGGCCGACATAGACCGGGTCGAAGCGGACCAGCGTGGTGAACAGCCGCCAATCGGCCTCGGTGATGCGGTCACCGACGAGATAACGCTGGCGAGATAGGCGATCCTCGAGCTGGTCGAGCGCCGCGAACAGTTCGCCAAACGCTTTCTCATAGGCCGCTTGCGTGGTGGCGAAGCCGGCGCGATAGACACCGTTGTTGACTGATGGATAGACCAGAGCGTTGACCGCGTCGATTTCGCCGCGCAGTGCTTTCGGATAAAAATCGAGGCTGGCATCGCCCCATTTGTCGAAGGCTGAATTGAGCATCCGAATGATCTCGGAGGACTCGTTGCAGACGATTGTCTGTTCTCGCCTGTCCCACAGAACCGGCACCGTCACGCGGCCGGAATAGGCGGGATCGGTCTTGGTGTAGATCTGATGCAGGAAGTCGAGGCCATAGAGCGTATCGCCGGTGGCGCCGTCCTCGGCCACGAAGGTCCAGCCGTTGGCGCCCATGAAATGATGGACGACCGAGACGGAAATCACGTCCTCGAGCTTTTTCAGTGCCCGAAAGATCAGCGTCCGGTGCGCCCAGGGACAGGCAAGCGAGACATAGAGATGGTAGCGGCCCGGCTCGGCCTTGAAGCCGCGCGTGCGGCCTTCGGCGGGCCTGCCGTCAACCGTGACCCAGTCGCGCCATCGCGACTGCGCCCGCACGAATTCGCCGTCGCTCGCCTTGGTGTCGTACCCGCTGTCCTGCCATTTGCCGTCGACCAGCAATCCCATGTGATGTCCTTTCCTCTTCGTAGGGATGTAGGCACAAACCGACGATGCGGAAATCGCCAGGCGTTGAACAGTTCGTCAATCGCCCGGTGCGGCAGACGAATGACGGCAAACGAAGGCGGCAAACGAATGGCGGCAGCAAACGGCCGATTGCAGTGGCTGAAGATTGGTGCTAGCGGAAAATCCGCATGCTTGACTTTGCCTTGATCCGGTTCGACCGACGACGAAAGGGCGCCCGCGCTTGATGAAGCGCTGACTGGCGAACGCTGCCGTTTGCAGCAAACCTTTCCCGTCTACCCGGAACGCAAAGACCATGAGCCTTGCCGACGTGAAATACCTGCCGGAAACTCCGGCGCATGACCCCGAAATCGAAACCATCAACGACGAAGCCTTCGGGCCGGGCCGTTTCGTGCTGGGCGCCTACAAGATCCGTGAGGGCGGCCCGCATGAACGCGCTCTGTCCTTCGTGGCCGTCGATGGCGATATCGTCGTCGCCTCTGTGCGCATGACGCGCATCGCGGCCGGCGCCGGCCGCGCGCTGATGCTCGGACCGCTTGCCGTGCGGCCGGCCTACAAGAATCTCGGCATTGGCCGCCGGCTGGTGGCGATCGCGCTGGAGGCCGCCGCCAAGGCCGGTATGCCGGCGGTGATGCTTGTCGGCGACGAGCCCTATTACGGCCCGCTCGGCTTCAAGAGAATCCCGCGTGGGCAAATCTCCATGCCGCGCCCGGTCGATCCTGACCGGCTGTTGTCGCATGAGATCGTGCCGGGCGCGATGGCACGGCTGGTGGGGGAGGTTTGCCACGCCGATCAGGCAAGGATTGCCGCGCAAATCGCCGCGATGGCGTGACCATCCGGATGCTGTTGCGCCATACTGTCAGGCTTCGTAGCATGTTGCCGATGGTGCATGTCGCCCAAAAGTGCGCAGCGGTTTTGGGTAACGAGATGCAATAAAAACAGAGATTTAAAGCGCTTCGATTGAGTCCGTTCAGTTCGACGCGCTTTAGATGGAGGACGCCGACATGAACCCGAACGGCCAGATTGCGATCGTCACCGGTGGCGGCTCCGGCCTCGGAGAAGCGACGGCACGTGCACTGGCCGCAAAGGGCGCCGGCGTTGCCATCCTCGACCTCGGCATCGAGCGTGCGGCGAAGATCGCGGCCGATATCGGCGGCATCGCCATCCAATGCGACGTAAGCAGCGCCGACGGCGGTGCTGCTTCAGTGGCAGAAGTGGTAAAAAAGTTCGGTGAACCCCGTATCCTGGTCAATTGCGCCGGCATCGCCATCGGCATGAAGACGATCGGCAAGGACGGTCCGCACCCGCTCGACCAATACCGCAAGGTGATCGAGGTCAATTTGATCGGCACCTTCAACATGATCCGCCTCGTCGCCGACCGGGCCGCGAAGCTTGAGCCGCTGGAGGGCGGCGAGCGCGGCGTCATCGTCAACACGGCATCGGTCGCCGCCTATGACGGTCAGATCGGCCAGGCGGCCTATTCAGCCTCCAAAGGCGGCGTCGTCGGCATGACGCTGCCGGTGGCGCGCGATCTTGCCCGGTCGGGCATTCGCGTCTGCACCATCGCGCCCGGCATCTTCAAGACGCCGATGATGGCCGGCATGCCGCAAGAGGTGCAGGATACGCTCGGCGCCGCGGTGCCCTTCCCGTCCCGTCTCGGCGAGCCTTCCGAATATGCAGCCCTTGTGCTGCATATCATCGAAAACCAGATGCTCAACGGCGAGACCATCCGCCTCGATGGCGCCATCCGCATGGCGCCGAAGTAGCCGACCATGAGTGCCGAAGTCGCCCTTCAGGCGAAGACTGGCCCGCTCGCCGGCCTGACGGTGATCGAGATGGCCGGGCTTGGACCGGTGCCGCTGGCCGGCCTGATGCTGTCGGAGATGGGCGCCGAGGTGCTGCGCATCGAGCGGGCTGGATCGAGCCAGCCGTTTCTGGCGCTACCGGACGAATACGACATCGACTGTCACGGCCGCTCCATCCTGCGGATTGACCTGAAGCGCTGGGAAGGCGCCGAACTGGTGCTGCGCCTTGCCGAAAAGGCCGACATGCTGGTCGAAGGGTTTCGTCCCGATGTCATGGAGCGGCTTGGTCTCGGGCCGGATGCGGTTCTGGCGCGCAATCCGGCCCTGATCTACGGCCGCGTGACGGGTTTCGGTCAGGACGGTCCGCTATCGGGACGTGCCGGCCACGACATCACCTACCTCGCCTACTCGGGTGTGCTGCATGCCATCGGCCAGCAAGGCGGCCGGCCGGTCCCACCGCTCAATCTTGTCGCCGACTACGGCGGCGGCGCCATGATGCTGGTCGCCGGCGCACTGGCCGCTCTGTTTGAGCGCTCGCGCTCCGGCAAGGGTCAGGTGATCGACGCCGCGATGACCGAGGGCGCTTCAATGCTGGCGACACCTGTGCACGCCCTGATGGCGGCGGGCCTGTGGAGTGACACGCGTGGCACGAACCTGCTCGATTCCGGCGCGCCCTTTTACGACACCTATGAGACCGCGGACGCACGGCACGTCGCCGTCGGCTGCCTTGAGCCCCGGTTCTTCGCCGAATTCGCAAGACTGCTGCCGCTCGACCAGATTTTTGTACGCGGCCAATACGACAGGTATTTGTGGCCGCAGATGCGGGCCGCCATTGTCGATCGGGTCGGGCAAAAGTCACGGGACGACTGGGACCGTCTCTTTGCTGCGACCGATGCTTGCGTCGCACCGGTCTTGTCGCTGCGGGAAGCCAGGGATCATCCGCACAATCGCGCTCGCAACGCCTTCTTGAAGTCGGGTGCGCTTGAGCGCCCCGCCCCAGCGCCGCGCTTTTCGCGCTCCCGGCCGACGCTTGCCGCCATGCCGGCCGATCACGATTGTCAGGCGGCGACGGTGCTGGCACGCTTCGGTCTTTCGGAAAGCGAGACTGAGGCCCTTTTCAAATCTGGGGCCCTTGTCAAATCCCGTGTGATAGGTTGATAACTGGAGAGCAAAGATCAGCTTAGGACGGTGTGGATTTGAACGATCGGAAGAAGGACGTGATCCGCGAGACCGACGCCGAAGCGATCAGGCTGGCGAAGACGCTGATCCGCAGTGCCCGTTTCGGCGCGCTGGCGGTGATCGAGCCCGGCACCGGTTCGCCGCTGGCCAGCAGGGTTGGTGTCGCCACCGATATCGACGGCACGCCGCTGATCCTTGTATCGATGTTGTCCGCCCATACCGGCGCGATCCTTGCCGACCCGCGCTGTTCGCTGCTTGTCGGCGAGCCCGGCAGGGGCGACCCGCTGGCGCACCCACGGTTGACGCTCGTCAGTCGGGCGGCACGGCTTGAGCGTGGATCCGACGAGCACGCCGGCGCCGAACGGCGCTATCTCAACCGCAACCCCAAGGCGAAGCTCTATGCCGGCCTTGGCGACTTCTCGATCTTCCGCCTGGAGCTGGAGCGCGCCAGTCTCAACGGCGGCTTTGGCAAGGCCTACCTGCTCGAACGCGCCGATCTGGTCACGACCGCGCCGATCGTCGAAGAGCTTGCCGCTGGCGAACAATCCGCCCTCGACCATATGAATGCCGACCATAGCGACGCAATTGCCGTCTACGCGCGCCACTTCGCCAAGGCGGCGGGCGACGGCTGGGTCGTCACCGGCTTTGACGCCGACGGCATGGACCTGGCATTGGGCGACGATATCTGCCGGGTGTTCTTTCCCGAGCCATTGAGGACGGCGCGCGAGCTCAGGCATGTTCTGGTCGACATGGCAAAAACCGGCCGAGTGGCGGATTAAACACAGTCCGACAGTTAATCGCGCCGGGTCGAAAGCAAGTCTTGAGGTTTGAGCTAGATGTTCTACGCTTTCCCGGTAGCGTTGAATCGCCAGCGCAAATTCGCAAGTGAGCCTATGGAATCAGACGCTATTGCCCCCATAGCGCCGGAGGAGCAGGAAGGTATGGGGGATCGATGGTCTCGAAAAAGCTAATCGCCAATGCCGAATCAGCGGCCTCGTTTCTGACGCTGATGGGCAACGAGAAACGACTGTTGATCATGATCCACCTGGCCGAAGGTGAAATGTCGGTCGGCGCTATCGCCGAAAAGGTTCTGCTCAGCCAATCCGCCCTGTCACAGCATCTGGCCAAACTGCGGGCGCTCGATCTCGTCGAGACCCGGCGCGACCGGCAGATGATCTACTATTCCTGCAAATCCGATGCCGTGCGCGAACTTCTCAACACGCTGGACGGGGTTTTCGGCGAGGGTGAGCTATCGCAGATGGCATACCGCTCGCGTCGCTCCGGGACTTGACCGGCCAATGCATGTCGCCCAAAGCCGGCACATGCATAAGATAAGAACTGGTCCGAGCGCCCCTTGCCTCGCTGACGACTCCTAATGCATGTCGCGCAAAAGCATGCCCGTGCAGCGGTTTTGCGATAGCGACATGCATAAAACAACAACCTAAAGCGCGTCGCGAGAGGTCGGTTGAGGTCGGTCGAACGCGACGCGCTTTTGAGCGACTTGCGTCCACTTGGACGCAGAAGGTACGCTCTGACACTTTGGATCCACGCGTCGTGCTGTCGCAAAACCCACCACGATCGGGCCGATGCGGGTCAGTTGAGGCAAGCATGCGCAGCATTCGTATCGACGACCCGCAAGACCCGCGCGTCGCCGCCTATCTCGACATTCGCGAGCGCGATCTTGCCGGCCGGCAGGGTCGTTTCGTTGCCGAAGGCAAGGTGGTGCTCGAAATGTTGCTCGCGGCCAAACGCTTTGCCGCCGAATCGGTGCTGGTGCTCGAAAACCGGCTGGCAGGCCTCGACGCAACCCTGCGCAAGGCGCCCGCGGACCTTCCGGTCTACGTGGCGGCCAGCGAGGTTATGGACAGGATTGCCGGCTTTCACATGCATCGCGGCATATTGGCGATCGGCCGCAAGGGCGAGGCGCAGCCTGCAGAGGCCTTGCTGGATGCCCTGCCCGCCCGCGCGTTGATCGTCGCGCTGGTCGGCATCGCCAACCATGACAATATGGGCTCGATCTTTCGCAACGCCGCCGCCTTCGGCGCCGATGCCGTGTTTCTGGACGCGGCCTGCTGCGATCCCCTGTACCGCAAGGCGATCCGCGTTTCGGTCGGCGCCGCGCTGAAAGTTCCTTTTGCCTCCTTCGCTGAGACCGTCGGCTTTACCGCGGCGCTCGATCGGCTGGGCTTCGGCCAATTCGCATTGTCGCCGCGCGGACAAACCGACATCCGCGATGCGAAAAGGACCGAACGGCTGGCACTCTATCTCGGCACTGAAGGCGAAGGCCTGCCCGAGATGCTGCTCGCCCGCCTGCGGACGGTGCGGATCAATATGACAGAAGGCTTCGACAGCCTGAATGTCGCCGCCGCGTCAGCCATCGCCTTGCATCATTTCTCGGCAAGCAGGACCTGAGCCGCAGAAGTCAGCATCACTGCCTGGGCTCAATGCGCCGATTCGGCCTGCTGCAGCGCCCGCACGCGATCGGCAAGGCTGCGTTCACCGCTTCCCGGTGGGTTGGGTGCCGCAAGAACCTTTGCGATCGGCGATTCCGGCCCGTCGAGCTTCGCCGTCAGGGCTACGACCTGCGCCGCCAGGTCGCTCATCTGCTCGCGCAACGCAGCGCTGGCGCCTTCGGATCTGGATGCCGCGTCGGCGGCAAGATCCGTTTTCAGCCTCTTGTTCTCGCTGGCCAGTGCCGTCAATCTCGCCTCCAACTGCTCCCGGTCGCTGTCGAGCTTGGCGATAGCTTTTTCCATATCGCCCTTGACGGCCACATCGGCCTGACCGCCTTGCGCTCCGACGAGACGCACCGCTGCCGACGCATTTTCCACGCTTTCGCTTTTCAGCTTTTCGCGAAGCCGCGCGATTTCCTTTTCGCGGCGTGCAAGCTTGTCCTCGCGATCGGCAAGCGTGGCGAGCAGGCGCTCGATCTTCTTGTCCAGTTCACCGGTCCTTTTCTTCTCGGCTTTCAACGCGTCTCGCGCGGCCTTGCTCTCGGCCGCGATCTCCTGTTGGCGCCTGTCCGCCTCCTTGCGCTGGCCGCGCAGCACTGAAATATCATCGGCCAGCTTTTGCAATTCGGATTCGCGCGCCACAAGTTCGATCTGACGGCTGCTGGAAGAAAAGCTGGCGTCGTCATACATGTGCTCCAGTTTTTTCAGCTCGAGCACACGCTTTTCCAGGGCATGCTCGGTTTGAGCAAGCCGATCCGACAAAAGCTGCAACTCGTCTTTGCGCTGCCGAAGGTCTTCGCCCTTGGCCTCGAGCGCGGAAAGGGTCTGTTCCTTGTCCTTCCGCTCGAGCGCCAGTTCCTTCAGTGCTTCGCGGCCACGGCCGATCTCGACAAGCTGTTCGGCCGATTTCTCGCGCAACGCCTTGACGCTCATCTCAAGCCGACGTGTCGCCATAGCGAACTCGGCGCGGATGCGATCCTTCTCCGCCTGGATCTCGGCCAGCGTCAGCGGCATCGAGCCCTCGATGCGTTTACGCGTCAGCATCACGGCCCGCCGCCAGATGGCCGGGGCAATCATCAGCGCCAGAAAGCCGGCGCAGAGAAAGCCGAGGACAAAGAACAGGACCGACTGAACCAAGGTGACTATCCGTTATGAACGGCAAACAACCGTAAGGGACTGTGCCACGTTCGCATGACGGAATTCCAGTGCCGCGGCAAGGGTCTGCCGCAGCATTGTTCAGACCGTCGATCCTGGAAACAATCGCGGTGACGAGGCAACCGCTTGCTCAGAATGGATTCCAAGTGGCGCGCTGGGTAAGCTTGAGGTAGCCGAGATTGACGCCAAGCCGGGCGCCGACGCCGGTACGGATCGGGACCAGCAGCACATTGTTGTTCTTCATCACGTTGAAGCCGACGCCAGCCACAAGGTAGGCGGAGCCGGCAAGGCCGCCGAAACGATTGTAGAGGCTGTTCACATCGTCGAGATTATAGACCAGCATCATCACCCGCGAGCCCTCGCCGCCAAAATCCCAGCCGAGCGACGGGCCCTGCCAGAACACTTTGTGATCGCCGGCATTCTTCGTGTAGAGTGTGCCTTCACCATAGGTCAGGCCACCGATCAGGGCGCCCGAGCCCTCCTCCCCAAGCAAATAGCCATTGGGCAGGCCATAGGAGGAGAAAATCTTCTCCACGACGGTGGCGAGCCCGCCCGACGTCGCACCGAAGAATTTATGACCGGAATCGACGATCTCCTGAGCGGTGTATTCCTGGGCCCGCGAAGGCGAGGTTGAAAAGACGACAAGGCCCATGAGAGCGATTGCCATTGAGAAGACACGGAGAAAACTCCGGTCTGTGAAGACACGGAAAAAACTCCGGTCGTAGTATCGGGAAAACATGCTTCCAATCTCCGTCAGGGAGCACTTTCGCCGACGCCTCGCATCCGTGCGGCTCTTTGGTGGCCGTTAAGGATGACTGTTAAGGACAAACTATGCCGTAATCCTTTTTCAACCATTAAGCTTTCACATGAAGATGGCGGTTCGTAGGCTGGTTTCGCGCTGATTTCGCGTCGGCCCGCAGTATCCGCACCCTGCGTGAACACACCATTTTCGATAGCGACAATTCCGGATTTGTTGCTGCGCGCTCAGGCGCTGTGTATTCAGTAGGCCTTGGGAGAGCGAGCGTGATTCGTGTGGACAGGCGTGATCGTTGATCGCCCGGCCATTTCCAGTGAATTTTTGCAGGGACTTTCGTCGATGGCCGAGCTTTTCACCCTTTCCGCACCCGATCTCGCCGCGCTTTTGTGCAGCCGGGTCTGCCACGACATCATTTCGCCGGTCGGCGCCATAAACAACGGGCTTGAGCTGCTCGACGAAGGCGGCGCCGACGAAGACGCCATGAAATTGATTCGCCAGAGCGCCAGAAACGCTTCGGCCCGCCTGCAATTCGCCCGCATCGCCTTCGGCGCAGCCGGTTCTGCCGGCATGATGATCGACACCGGCGATGCCGAGGCCGTTGCGATCGCCTTCTTGAAGAACGAGAAGCCGGAACTGATCTGGAATGGACCCCGTGCGCTGCTGCCCAAGAACAAGGTAAAGCTGCTGCTCAACCTTATTCTCGTCGCCCACGCTGCCATTCCGCGTGGCGGCAAGCTTACGGTCACGCTTGAAAACCTCGACACGGAACCACGCTTTGCGCTCGCCGCGAGCGGTCCGATGCTGCGCGTGCCGCCCAAATTCCTGGAGCTCCATTCCGGCAACAAGCCTGAAGAACCGATCGACGCGCATTCGGTGCAGCCCTACTACACACTGCTTCTGGCGCGCGAGGCGAACATGACAATATCGATCCACGCGACCGCAGAAGAAATCGTTCTCTCGGCTGCTTGAAGTTACTAAGAAATGATTGAAAAGAACAGATAAGAGTTTTTAGACTACCCCATCACGGTGGAATGAAATGAGCCATCCAGGCTAGTTCGGCCGAACCATCGGTCAAGAAGTTTCCGTAAAAGCTGTTCTTGCAAAAATTTTACCTATCGGCTTTTCAGCTTCTTTACCGGATTGATCCTACGGTGCCTTCCAGACCGCGACGCTGCCGGATTGCCGCATGGCAAAGAGGGCCCGGAAATGAAACGCTGCATGTTCATCGACGATTCGAGCGTCATCAGGAGGGTTGCAAAGCGCATCCTGGGTGGTTCCGACATGCTGGTCATCGAAGCTGCCAGCGGGCTTGATGCGGTTGAGATGTGCACTGCCGACATGCCGGATATCATCATTGTCGACGGCGCCTTGCCGGACATGCAGGCCGAGGACGTCATTCGCCGCGTACGCGCCATGGAAAGTCCGATACAACCTCAGATCCTGATTTTGCTGGTTGAGGTCGACGTCGCTTCGATCATGCGGGCAAAGCGCGCCGGCGCCCAAGGCTATCTGCTGAAGCCGTTCACTCGGCCGCAACTTCTCGAGCGCTTCCGCACCTTGAGATTTGCCGGCTGATTCGCCACCGCTGGCGCATGGCCGCGGAAATCGGCTCTCCAATATCTGCGACATAAAAACGCAAAAATCCGGCCGAAGCCGGATTTTTGTCGGAAAAATCGATCGGATCGGCGTCGTCAGCTCAGGCGCTGACGCGGATGTCTTCCGGCTCGCGCAGCACATAGCCGCGACCCCAAACCGTCTCGATGTAGTTCTGGCCGCCGGAAGCAGCGTCGAGCTTCTTGCGCAGCTTGCAGATGAAGACGTCGATGATCTTCAGTTCCGGTTCGTCCATGCCGCCGTAAAGGTGGTTGAGGAACATTTCCTTCGTGAGCGTGGTGCCCTTGCGCAGCGAGAGCAGCTCCAGCATCTGGTATTCCTTGCCGGTCAGATGCACGCGCTGGCCACCGACCTCAACGGTCTTGGCATCAAGGTTGACCACCAGGTCCCCGGTGGTGATGACCGACTGGGCATGGCCCTTGGAACGCCGCACGATGGCGTGGATGCGGGCGACCAGTTCGTCCTTGTGGAACGGCTTGGTCATATAGTCGTCTGCGCCGAAGCCGAGGCCACGTACCTTGTCCTCGATGCCGGCCATGCCGGAGAGGATAAGGATCGGCGTCTTCACTTTGGAGAGGCGAAGTGTTCTCAAGACCTCGTATCCCGACATATCGGGGAGATTGAGATCGAGAAGGATGATGTCGTAGTCGTAGAGCTTACCTAGATCGACCCCTTCTTCGCCAAGATCGGTCGTATATACATTGAAACTTTCCGATTTCAGCATCAGCTCGATGCTCTGTGCGGTCGCACTGTCATCTTCTATCAGCAGAACACGCATTTCATTCCCCTTTTCTGCTGCCGGACCATTTCACGACCCGTCCAGGACCGGAGCAGTGATTGCCTGAGCAGAGGCTGCCATCGAATGGTTAACAAAACCTAATTCCGTGCCGTTGACGGTAACAGATTTTTTAACCCCTTTCTACACCTCGTTGAATCTAATAGCGAATCTCAGAACAAAACCGCTAATGCAAAACATTAATAAGCCAGACTAAGTGACTCCAGGGACTCGCTAGCCGTGCTTCCGCATCGGGGCCGGAATTTTTACCCGGCCTTAAGTCCTGAGCCGTATGATTAACAATGCCCGTAAACGAATGGTTACCGCCGGCAAAAAACTTTAGGAATTTGTTTCCCATAGTTCTGGTAAAGTCGGTGGAAGCGGGTCGAAGCCTGAGTTTGCCAGGCGGATTAGACGATATGTGCAGGTGTGCATTTCCAGGAGTACCGAATCATGAAGTCACGTGAAAACCTCGTTCGGCTGAAGCAGTTTCAGGTGAACGAGAAGCGGCGGCAGTTGCTGCAACTCGACATGATGATCGCCGAATTCGAACGCATGGCTGTCGAACTCGAACTCCAGATCACTGCCGAAGAAAAGAAAGCCGGCATCACCGACATCAACCATTTTGCCTATCCGACCTTCGCCAAGGCAGCACGCTTGCGCCGCGACAATCTCAGAAATTCGCAAAGCGACCTCGCCCAGCAGCGTAGCGTTGCCGAATCACTGCTCGGCGAAGCCGAAGCGGAGCTTTCCAAAGCAGAAATGCTCGAATCGCGCGACACCAAGATCCGCGACGCCGAGACCGGCGGCCGCAGCGCCATGATCGGCTGAAAACAAGGCTTTAAGGCCGGTCAGCACCCAGCGATCAGGGCGTTGCCCATCTGGAACGTCGCCGCTCATTGGTCGAGCAACTGCCAGTTTCAGGCCTACGCTGCAAAAATCTCTTTCACGTTCCGCGATCGCCCGCATCTGGGCATCCTGATGTCGGGCGCAGGCGATTCCGGCCAGAACCCATCTGACTGAGCAGCCCACCGGTTCTGGCAGAGTTCGGCTCGGGGCCGACCGCGCAGGCTTGTGGAACGCGGCAAGGTCGACGCGAAAAATGCTTGCTTCCAAGAAGCAGGCGCCGCTCATGCCTTTTGTCAGCCCGATCGGCAGGTGGTGCTGACCGTCTGAAGCAGAGAGAACCGTTGCGGCAATGCAAAAAGGGCGCGGATTGCCGCGCCTTTTGAAATCCTTGAACCAGCCCTAATGCCGATATTGCTGGATGCGCGTCGTGCGCAGGCCGGCAAGGCCATATTCATCGATCGACGCCTGCCAGGACAGGAATTCCTCCGTGGTCAGCTTGTAGCGCTGGCATGCCTCCTCGAGGCTCAAAAGCCCGCCGCGCACCGCCGCTACCACTTCGGCCTTGCGCCGGATAACCCAGCGACGTGTGTTCGTCGGCGGCAGATCGGCAATCGTAAGGGGGCTGCCGTCAGGCCCGATAACATATTTGACGCGCGGTCTAACAAGATCGGTCATCGTACTCTCTACTAAAAACTCAAAGACCCAATCCCCACCACATTACCGCCACAGCTTTAAAATTTGCCTAAGCGATCCCTAATAGCTAGGTAAGGATCATGAACGCCGCGTTAGTCTTTTCGTCGGCATTTGAGGCATCTGCCCAGCAAGCGCCCGAATCCGTTCAAAAAAATCGGCCGGTTCGCGAAGCTGGCGCACCCGGAAAGCTTGACCTATATTCCGGCCATTGGCATTCAGGCGCCGTCATCCAGGCGCCGTGCAGAACGAAAGAACCATGAACAGCCTCGACCTTCCCGGACGCCCCGAAGAGACCCGCATCGTTGTCGCCATGTCGGGCGGCGTCGATTCGTCCGTCGTCGCCGGTCTTTTGAAGCATGAAGGCTATGATGTCGTCGGCGTCACGCTGCAGCTCTACGACCATGGCGCGGCAACGCACCGGGCCGGCTCCTGCTGTGCCGGCCAGGACATCGACGATGCTCGCCGCGTCTCCGAGACGCTCGGCATTCCGCATTATGTGCTCAATTACGAGGAGCGCTTCCGCAAGGCGGTAATCGACCCCTTCGCCGAGAGCTATGTGGCCGGCGAAACGCCGATCCCTTGCGTTTCCTGCAACCAGACGGTGAAATTCGCCGACCTCCTGGCGACCGCCAAGGAACTCGGCGCCGAGGCGCTGGCCACCGGCCATTACATCCGCTCCGGCGCCAACGGCGCCCATCGCGCGCTATACCGGCCGGTCGACGCGGACCGCGACCAGAGCTATTTCCTGTTCGCCACCACACAGGCGCAGATCGACTACCTGCGCTTTCCGCTTGGCGGCCTGTCGAAGCCGCAGGTTCGCGCCATCGCCGAGGAAATGGGGCTGACGGTCGCTGCCAAGCAGGACAGCCAGGACATCTGCTTCGTGCCGCAGGGCAAGTACTCCGATATCATCGCCAAGCTGAAGCCGACTGCTGCCAATCCGGGCGACATCGTCCATATCGACGGCCGCGTGCTCGGCCGCCATGAAGGCATTTTGCGCTACACGATCGGTCAGCGCCGCGGCATCGGCATTGCCTCGGGCGAGCCGCTCTACGTCGTCCATCTCGACGCCGACCGGGCCCGCGTCGTCGTTGGCCCGCGCGAGGCGCTTGAAACGCACAAGATCTATTTGCGCGACATGAACTGGCTGGGCGACGCTGCGCTGTCAGATATCCCGGCCGCCGGGCTGGAGCTTTTCGCCAAGGTCCGCTCGACACGCCCGCCACGCCCGGCCGTGCTGCATCACAACGCCGGGATCACTTCGGTGGAACTGGTCGACGGCGAGTCCGGTATCGCGCCCGGCCAGGCCTGCGTGCTCTATTCCGACGACGGCAACGAGGCCCGCGTTTTCGGCGGCGGCTTCATCGAGCGTTCCGAACGCGGCGCCGAGGCCGAGGCGATGCTGACGCGGCTGGCGGCCCGGCCGGCGCAGATTCCCGCCGAATAGACGATAATCCCGATCTATCGGGATCGATCAGGCTCTGATACAGCCGCACTTTCTCTCAGGAAGACGATCCGGTGTGGGCAACGGTGCCAGCGGTCAGGATACGCAGCACCCTGATGGCTTCCTCGCCGCTGGTACGCGGTTCTGCCCGCGTCTCGATGCACTGGATGAAATGCTCGAGCTCTCGCGTCAGCGGCATGCCCTCGCCCACTGCAACATAGGACGGCTCGTTGGTGGTGAAGGCCCATTGGCCGCTGTCTTGCCAGACCGCGTGGCGGTAGACGGCGAGCTTGCGCTCCCACGGCTCGACATCGTCGAACACCGCCATCGCCTTGGTGCCGACCACGGTCAGCCGCCGTTCGCGGTAGGGATTGAGCCGCGACGCGAACAGGTGGCTGCGCAGACCGTTGGGAAAGCGCATGTGCAGATGCGCGAAATCGCTGAGATTGTCGAGGAGCGCAGCCCCTTCGCCACGCACCTCGATCGGCTCCGTGCCGGTGATGGCCAGGATCATCGACAGATCGTGCGGCGCCAGATCCCATAGCGCATCGTTCTCGGTGTGGAATTTGCCGAGCCCGAGCCGGTGCGAATGGATATAGCGGACCTCGCCGAGTTCGCCATTGTCGATCAGCGCCTTCAACGTCTCGAAGGCGGGATGAAAGCGCAGCACATGACCGACCATGAAGACGCGGCCATTGTCGACCGCCGCCTTCACCGAACGCTCGGCATCGGCCACCGTCAGCGCGATCGGCTTCTCCACCAGCACGTCCTTGCCGCCCTGGACGGCGCGCACCGCCATATCGGCGTGGAACTGCGGCGGCAGCGCCATCACGATGGCGTCGATGTCGCTGCGCACAAACAGCCCCTCCGGCTCGATCGCCAGGCAATCCTGCTCACTGGCGAAACCTTCGGCGCGGGCAGGGTTGACGTCCGAGACCGCGTGCAGCGCGCCGAGCGCCTTGAGGGTGCGGATGTGGTTGCTGCCCCAGTATCCGCAACCGAGGACTGCAATGCGCGGTTTCATCATTCCAACTCTAGAATTTCGTGGCCGAGACATAGCGGCGCGCCCCGCCGAACTCAACCCGGCATTTCTGTGCCCGATTATCTGCCCGGCAAAGCTTTTCGGCCATCAGAGCGACGTGCGTGCGCCTGGACACACAAAGTACGTCTCAAGACCGTGAAGCTTGGCGACGCGACAGGATGCGATAGTGTGTGGCGCCAGACCGGCTGCATCGACACCGGCTGCATCGATGCTTGACAGGCTTGGCGTCCCAACCTTATATCCGCCCGACCTTGGCGAACGCTTCGACATGCCCTCTGATTTGAGGCGGATTTCGGGCCTTTCGCCGCCCTGGCGGGGTAGCTCAGTTGGTTAGAGCACGGGAATCATAATCCTGGGGTCGGGGGTTCAAGTCCCTCTCCCGCTACCACTTAATTCTTCCACAATGTTCTCTGCATGGACTTCGCGGCCCCGAAACCCCGCAGAACAGCAGGCCCTTCGGCCAAAAGCTGTGGAGTCGCTGTAGTGGTGAAAGCGACTCATTTGCTCTCTGTCGGCCGATATTCTCCAAAGCTGGGGAGTGCGCCTTTTTACTCCCTAGCTTTCCCCCATTGAAATCACAGGGTTTTCCGGCTCGAAAGCTGGGGGTCGTTTGGTGCAATGCCGCTATGCGGAGAACACACAAAGCAAACCAACTGGTGACCAATTGGTCACCCTGCCCGGCGATGTCTGGCTTTTGGGCAAGCACCGGCTTATCTGCGGCGACAGCACCAATGCTGAGGATGTCGAGCGGGTGCTTACCGGCGTCAAGCCGCACCTGTGCGTTTGCGATCCTCCATATGGCGTCAGCTACGATCCCTCATGGCGAGAGCGGTTCGGCGATGGAGAAGGTCTCGCCAGAGGCAAGGTGCTCAATGACGACCGCGCCGACTGGCGGGAAGCATGGGCGCTGTTTCCGGGAGATGTGATGTATGTCTGGCATGGCGCCCTTCATGCCGCCACGGTCGCTTCAAGCCTTGGGGCCAGCGGCTTTGCCGTCCGCGCCCAGATCATCTGGGACAAGACCCGGCTGGTCATCGGCCGCGGCGACTACCACTGGCAGCATGAGCCGGCCTGGTATGCGGTCAGGAAGGGCAGGAAGGGCCACTGGGCGGGTGATCGCAAGCAGACCACCGTCTGGGCCATTCCGCATCGAAAGTCCGACACGGGCCACGGCACGCAAAAGCCCGTCGAATGCATGCGGCGACCCATCGAGAACAATTCCTCGCCAGGCCAGGCTGTTTACGAGCCCTTCTGCGGCCCTGGCACCACCATCATCGCTGCCGAGATGACTGGCCGCTGCTGTCATGCCATCGAACTGAACGCAGCCTATGTCGACGTCGCGGTGCTGCGCTGGCAGGCGTTTACAGGCAGCATGGCAATCCTGGAGGGCGACGGCCAGAGCTTTGCCGAGGTAAAGCTCGAGCGGATCAGGACCAGGCCATGACCACCAAGACAGCAATCCTGCAGGCCATACGCCACAAATGTCTGGACTGCTGCGTCTATCAACCCGCCGAGGTTCGGGAGTGTCCCGTCAGCACGTGCGGTTTGTGGCTGTTCAGGTTCGGGATGGACCCCGACCCCAGCCGCACCCGCGGCTTCGCCAAATCCCCTGTGTACACGGACCCTTCGGGGCAAGACATGCCTATCTCGAAGGCGAGGCAGCACATCGGAAACGGAGAGAGCTGAGATGGCCCGCCCCAGCCATCAGCCCGATGCTTTTCATCGCCGCCAGGTAGAGGCGCTGGCAGGCTATGGTGTTCCGGAGGCCGAGATTGCCGGCATGGTCGGTGTCGATCCAAAGACGCTGCGCAAGCACTA